>NZ_JAMYMP010000008.1:0-232873 GCF_040318615.1 Mesorhizobium sp. M1078 | reverse complement strand
CCAAAAGGCCCAACCACCACGGCGCGTGCCCCCCCCTGCGGCCACAGCAACCCCGCCCACCCCCACTCCGCCGCCCCGCCCCCCACACCTCTCCCCCGATCGACGGGGGAGAGGAAGGGCTCCCTTCCGCAACCGTTGCGGAGGATGGGCAGGCAGGTGAGGGGCAGCGCAAACGTCCGCAGGAGATTCAAACCCTGAAGCGCTGCCTTAGACCGATATGCGAGATTGATCCGAGCTGGCGCGCCAGCGCCACTTATGTCCAACACGGTACGAATCCGGCCGATGCAAAATCGTTACCTGCCCTATTTATTGACCTTGCCCAGCCTGTTTCTGGCCGCGGTCGTCATCTTCTGGCCGGTCTGGGACCTGATCCAGATATCGACGCATGATGTCAGCCGTTTTGGGCAGCTGCGCGACTTCAACGATTTCGCCAATTATTCCGCCTTCCTCGCCGATCCCGATTTCCTGGCGGCACTCTGGCGCACCGGCCTGTGGACCGTGCTGGTGGTCGGCGGCGCGCTGCTGTTGTCCGTCCCCGTGGCGATGATCCTCAACACCGATTTCTACGGCCGCGGCATTGCCCGCGTCATCATCATGCTGCCCTGGGCGGTGTCGCTGACGATGACGGCGGTGGTCTGGCGCTGGGCGCTCAACGGCGAAAGCGGGATGCTGAATTCGGCGCTGATCGGGCTCGGCCTGATACATGAAAACATCCAGTGGCTGGCGCGCGCCGAGACCGCCTTTCCGATGCAGGTGCTGATCGGCATATTGGTGACGGTGCCGTTCACCACCACGATCTTCCTCGGCGGCCTGTCGTCGATCCCCGACGACCTCTACGAGGCGGCGGCCCTGGAGGGGGCGACGCCGCTGCAGCAGTTCCGCGAGATCACCTTTCCGCTGCTGAAGCCGTTCATCAACATCGCCATCGTGCTCAACACCATCTACGTCTTCAATTCCTTTCCGATCATCTGGGTGATGACGCAGGGCGGGCCGGCCAACTCGACCGACATATTGGTCACCCATCTCTACAAGCTGGCCTTCCGCATCGGCAAACTGGGTGAAGCATCGGCGGTGTCGCTGCTGATGTTCGCCATCCTTTTGATCTTCACCATGATCTATGTGCGGCTTGCCATGCGGGAGCAGCGCACATGACGCCCAAGCTGAAGCGTACGATCATCGCCTGGCTGCTGCTTTCGCCGCTGCTCGTGGTGACGATCTTCCCCTTCGCGATAATGTTTTTGACCGCGGTCAAGCCGCGGCAGGAGGTGCTGTCGCCGACCTGGTGGCCAAGCGAATTCCGCTGGTCGAATTTTGTCGAGATGTGGGTGGCGACGGGATTCGGCCAGGCGTTGGCCAATTCGCTCTATGTCTCGGTCATCGCCACCGTCGGCGCCATCCTGATCTCGGTGCCTGCTGCCTATGCCATGTCGCGGTTTCGCTTTGCCGGGTATGGCGCCTTCCGCCAGTTCCTGCTGATCTCGCAGATGATCTCGCCGATCGTGCTGGTGCTCGGCCTGTTCCGGCTGATGGCGGCCTGGGGGCTGATCGAATCGACCACGGCGCTCGGCGTCATCTACATGGCTTTCAACGTCGCCTTCACCGTGTGGATGCTGCAAAGCTATTTCGACACCATCCCGCGCGATCTCGAGGAAGCAGCGTGGATGGAAGGCGCCGGCCGATGGCTGACCTTGCGAAAAGTGTTTCTGCCGCTTTGCCTGCCGGCAATAGCGGTGACCGCCATCTTCACCTTCATCAACGCATGGAATGAGTTCGTCGTCGCGCTCACAATGCTGCGCAGCCAGGAAAGTTACACGCTGCCTATCCAGGTGTTCTCGCTGGTCGCCGGCCGCTACACGATCGAATGGCACCATGTAATGGCGGCGACGCTGCTGGCGACGCTGCCGGTGGCAATCCTGTTCATCTGGCTGCAGCGCTATCTCGTCCGCGGGCTGGCGCTCGGGGCGGTCAAATAACGGCGCCATTCACAACGGAGCTTTCATGCGCATCTTCACCGCCTCGCTGGCGACCGAAACCAACACCTTCTCGCCGGTGCCGACCGACCGGGCGTCGTTCGAGATGGCGTTCTATGCCGGGCCGGGCAAGCATCCAGACACGCCGACCTTGTGCTCCTCGCCGATGGTCGCGCTGCGCCGGCGTGCGGCTGCCGAAGGGCTGACCGTCATCGAAGGCACCGCCACCTGGGCGGAGCCGGGCGGGGTGGTGCAGCGGCAGACCTATGAGTCGTTGCGCGACGAGATTCTCGGCCAGTTGAAGGCAGCCTTGCCGGTCGACGCCGTCATCCTCGGCCTGCACGGCGCCATGGTGGCGCAAGGCTATGACGATTGCGAAGGCGATCTGCTGGAACGGGTTCGCGCAATCGTCGGGCCCGACGTGGTGATCGCGGTCGAGCTCGACCCGCACAGTCATCTGACCCCAAAGCGCGTCGCGGCATGCAATGTCATGGCCTATTTCCTCGAATTCCCGCACACCGACTTCTATGAGCGCGGCGAACATGTCGTCGAGCTTGGATTGGCGGCGGCGCGCGACGAGATCAAGCCGGTGATCTCGACGTTCGACTGCCGCATGATCCAGGTGCTGCCGACCAGCCGCGAGCCGATGCGCTCCTTCGTCGACCGCATCAAGGCGCTGCACGGCAAGGACGGCGTGCTGTCGGTCTCGGTCATCCATGGCTTCATGGCCGCGGACGTGCCGGAAATGGGCACGCGCATCCTGGTCGTCACTGACAATGACAAGGCCAAGGGCGATGCGCTGGCGGAGAGGCTAGGGCACGAGCTTTACGCCATCCGCGAAAGGACGGCGATGACGATGCTGAACACCGAGGACGGCATCGCGCGGGCACTGGCCGTGCGCAAGGAAAATCCCGGCAAGCCGGTTGTGATTGCCGACATCTGGGACAATCCCGGCGGTGGCGTCGCCGGCGACGGTACGGTCGTGCTGCGCGCCATGCTGGAACAGGGCGTGGACAATTTTGGCGTGGCGACGATCTGGGACCCGATCGCTGTCACCTTTTGCCAGGCGGCAGGCGAAGGCGCCGTCATCGACCTGCGCTTCGGCGGCAAGGCCGGGCCGCTGGCCGGCGAACCGATCGATGCGCGCGTCAAGGTGTTGAAAGCCGTCCCCGAGGGCTGGCAGAGCTTCGGGCCGAGCCGGGTGACGCTCGGACCGACGGCGCTGGTGCGGCTCGAAGGCACCGAAATCGACATCATCCTCAACACCAACCGCACGCAGACCTTCGAGCCGGATGTCTTCTCCAACATCGATGTCGATCCGTTGTCGAAGGACATATTGCTGATCAAGTCAACCAACCATTTCTACGCCGGCTTTGAACCGATCGCGGCGGAGATCATCTATGTCTCGGCGCCGAGCTCGTATCCGAGCAATCCGGCGGTGACGGATTACAGGAAGCTGACGCGGCCGGTGTGGCCACGGGTGGCGGATCCTTGGCGCTGGTGATCTCCCCCTCGAGGGGGGAGATAAGGCGGCGCTATAGCAATCCCCGCTTCACCATCATCGCTTCCGGCGAAGGCATCTTGCCGCGGAACGCCGTGTACAGCTCCTCCGGATCCTTCGACCCGCCAGCGGCATAGATATTCTTCCAAAGCCGTTCCGCCAGCGCCGGGTTGAAGGGATCGCCGGTCTCCTCGAAGGCGGCGAAGGCGTCGGCGTCGAGCACTTCCGACCACATGTAGGAATAGTAGCCGGCTGAATAACCGTCGCCGGAGAAGATATGGCCGAAATGCGGGGTGCGATGACGCATGGCGATGGTGTCGGGCATATCAAGCTTTTCCAGCGTTTCGGCTTCGAAACGCAGCGGTTCCGCCGGCGCATCCGGCCGCGCGTGATACGCCATGTCGATCAGCGCCGACGCTGTGAACTCGACCGTGGCGAAACCGGCGCCGAACGTGCGGGCGGCCAGCATCTTGTCGAGCAGCGACTTCGGCATCGGCTTGCCGGTCTTAACATGCAGCGCATGCTTTTCCAGCACTGCGGGCACCGTCAGCCAGTGCTCGTAGAGCTGCGAAGGCAGTTCGACGAAATCGCGGGAAACCGAGGTGCCCGCCACCGACGGCCAGGTGACGTCGGTCAGCATGCCGTGCAAAGCATGGCCGAACTCGTGGAACAGGGTCTTGGCCTCATCGACCGACAACAGCGCTGCTTCCCCGGCCGGCGGCTTGGCGAAGTTCATGATATTGTAGATCACCGGCTTGGAGCCATCGCCAAGCTTGTAGCCCGACTTCAGCGCGCTCATCCACGCGCCGGAGCGCTTCGAGGACCGGGCGAAATAGTCGGCGAGGAACAGGCCGCGCTCGCTGCCATCGGCGTTCTTCACCACGAAGACGCGCGCGTCGGGATGCCAGGCGGCGATGCCCTTCTTCTCCTCGAAGGTGATGCCGAACAGTTTTGTGGCGACGTCGAAGCAGGCGTCGATGACCCGGTCGAGTTGCAGATACGGTTTCAGTTCCGCCTCGTCGAAGGCGAATTTTTCGGCGCGCAACTTCTCCTGGTAGAAGCGCCAGTCCCAGGCGGCGAATTTTTCGTTGCTGCCTGCCTTGGTCGCCAGCCGCTCCAGCTCCTTCTGGTCGGCGGCGGCCTTCTCCAGCGCTTTCTCCCAGACCGGGTCGAGGAGGTCGTGCACAGCCTTCGGCGTCTTGGCCATGGTGTCGTCGAGTTTCAGCGCGGCGAACGAGGCATAGCCGAGCAGCTTGGCCTTTTCGGCGCGCAATTTCAGCATGTCGCGCACCACTGCGGTGTTGTCGCTGGCGCCACCGTTCTGGCCGCGCATGGTGAAAGCGCGGAAGGCGGTCTCGCGCAGGTCGCGGCGTTCGGAGAAGGTCGTGAACGGCTCATAGATAGAGCGCGACAAGGTGACTGCGTAGCGGCCTTTCTGGCCGCGCGTCTCGGCGGCTTCGGCCATCGAACTCTTCACGAAGTCCGGCAGGCCCGCAAGATCAGCCTCGTCGAGGAAAAGCGCCCAGTCGCGCTCGTCGGCCAGCACGTTCTGGCCGAAGGTCGTGCCGAGCGAGGACAGCTCCTCGCTGATGTTGGCCAGCCGCTTCTTGCCGTCGGCGTCGAGTTTTGCGCCCGATCGCACAAAGCCTTTCCAGGTCTTCTCCAGCACCCGCAGCGTCTCGACGTCGAGTTTTAGCGTCTCCCGGCGCTGGTAGAGGTCGTCGATGCGGGCAAACAATTTCTCGTTCATCGAGATCGCCGAGAAATGCCGCGACATCTTCGGCGAGATCTCACGCTCCAGCGCCTGGATCGCATCGTTGGTGTGGGCGCCGGCCCGGCACCAGAAGATCGACGAGACATGGTCGAGCGGCTCACCGGCGAGCTCGAGGGCTGCCAGCGTATTCTCGATGGTCGGCGCATCCTTGTTGCCGGCGATCGCATCGATTTCGGCCTCATGTGCCTTCAGCGCCGCGTCGAACACCGAGGAGAAATCGCCGTCGCCGATGCTGGCAAAATCCGGCAGGCCGAGCGGCCCTTGCCATTTGGTCAGCGGATGGGCGGCGAGATCGACGGTTTTCGTGGACGGCATGGGGGATCTTTCGATGATTGGCGGAGCTTGCTGATCGATGTAGGGCGATGACTGGCGCGGCGCAACAGCGCGGCCGTTCAAGCCCGCGTCAGAAGCCATCGCAATTTTCCGCGATCGCCGCTTGCGAACTGGCGGTGATGCGGTTGCCGGTGACGGCGAACGTTTCCTGCATCAGCATGTCATTGTTGGGGAAATCATAGCAGGCGATGACAGTGGTGACGCCGGCCTCGCTCTTTTCGACGCGATGCCGGATTGCGGCGCCGGCGACCGCGCCCTTCCATTCGTCGATCGACGCGATGAACTCCTGCTTCGACTGCACGACGCCGAGATCGTCGAGCTTGGTGCGGACATCGTCGGCGAGCAGGTCCGACAATTCGGTGCGATCGGCGACCAGCAGCGCCGAATACCAGCGGTCGATAATGGCGCCGTCATCGGAGCGGGCAGGGACGAGCGAAATCAGCAGCGCCGCTACGGCGAAAGCGATCGCACGCCAAACCCGCATTCTTCCCTCCTCTTATTTGACCATGCCCTTATCCGAAAACCGGTTCCCACTTTTCGGGATCATGGGTCTACGTCAAATCCGGCCGCTCGAAGTCGCCAGTGTCCTTGTTCATCACCCAGAGCTCGCCTGTCGAGATGTCGAACCAGGCGCCATGCAGCGACAGCCGCCCCTTGCCTTCGAGGATGGAGACGCAAGGGAAGGTCCTGAGATTGGCGATCGAATAGCGGATGGAAATCCGCTCCAGCGCCGTCTGCCGTTCGGTTGTCGTCATGAACGTGCTGGACGAAACGGTTTCGGCCGCCGGCGCGATCAGGCTCATCCATTTGCCGATGAAGTCGCCGGGCGACAGCGGCGCCGAATTGGTGTCGAGCGCGGCGCGGATGCCGCCGCAGCGGCCATGGCCCATCACCACGATGTTTTTCACCTTCAGGCTCTGCACGGCGAATTCGAGCGCGGCCGAGGTCGAGTGGAACTCGCCGTCCGGTGCATAGGGCGGCACCAGATTGCCGACATTGCGCAGGACGAACAGTTCGCCCGGACCGGCGTCGAAGATCGCCTCGGGGGCAGAGCGGGAATCGCAGCAGGCAACGATCATGGTTTCGGGCGCCTGCCCCTCGCGGGCGAGCTCGCGATAGCGTCCGCTCTCGGTGAGATAGCGGCCATTCATGAAGTTGCGGTAGCCGGTCCAAAGATGTTCGGGGAGATGGGGCATGGGTTAGGGATGAAGCCTTTCGGGGTTAGCGACGGCAGCTCATTTCAAGTTAGAAAGGCTCTAACGGCAAATGCCCGTCGCGGGCAATGCCGAATTGCGGATGGCTTCGTCGCAAATCGCCATGCCGCACGCATGGCTCGCCGCTTGCCTCACGCCCAGATCGCCAGGGGAATGCCCAAACGGTCGGCAAGCGGCGGGTCGGGAAACGGCTTTGCCTCGCCGCCGGCAATGCGTCCGGCAATCAGCATCATCGCTGCGGCGTCGAGGAAATCGTCGGCGGCAGCACCGCGTTGCGGCGGCTGGTCAAGGAAAGCTCTGGTATAGCCCTGCCGGCAGAGCAGTGCCTTGCGCTCTTCCATCCCGGCAGGATTGACTGCGCCCTTGATCTTCTTCGGCAGCGTCATCGGTTTTTCGCCGTTCAGCCGGCAGAAGGCCACTTCGGGGTGCGATTCGAAGACGCGGCGGCGCAGTTGCGGACGTGCGATCAGCAGCGCGTCGATCTCGCGTATCTTGGCAAAGATGCCGAAGGCCTGGATCGAGACGCCGCGTGGCGGATCGGAGGTCGCCCTGGCCACCTCGCTGGCGCGCCGATGCGCCTCATACCAGGCCTCGACCGTGGTGAAGTCGCTGATGTCGGCGTAGAGGGCCGCACGGGACGGGATAGAGAAGACGCTGGATTGCCGTGCTCCGAGCATTGGCCGTACCAAGGTCTCCGGCCCGCGCCCGCCTCTTTGCGAGACGTCCGGCAGGCCGATCGGCATGTCGACGGCCACTGTCGCATCGGCGGGCAAGGCGTCGAGCAGGGCCGCAAAGCTGGGAAAGACGCGGACTGACGGCGCGGCATCCAGATCGCGGCGGACGGCGATCCAGCCGGCCTTGCAGCCGTCGACGCCGACGACCAGGGTCGAGGTCACGCCCGGCGGTCCCGCCCCGGATGGGTGAGGTGGCGCAGCTGCACCATCGCCATCGGGTGCGACAGGCTCTGGGCATCGGTTTCAAGCTGCAGCTCGTCGCCGCCACGCTTGGCGGTTCGCGCCAGGATTTCGTAGACGGCGGCGGTGGTCGATTGCAGCGCCTTGATCGGCGGCTGCCCCGACAGGATGCGGGCGAGGTAGACGGCCGCAGTCAGGTCGCCGAGGCCATTCGGCGGCTTGTCGATGAGGCGGTGTTCGGCCAGCAGCGCCTGGGTGCCGTCAAGCAGCAGATTGCCGGTGCCGCCGGTCATCATCGACTGTGCCGACGTCACCAGCATTGTTGACGGTCCGGCATGGAGGGCGGCCGAGATCACCGATTTCAGATCGGGCAAAGGCGCACCGGCCATCCATTCCAGCTCATAGCGGTTGGGGGTGGCGATGTCGGCGATCGGCATCAGTCGATCACGCATGGCGGCGGCCGTCAGCTCGGGCACGTAGAGCCCGCCGGAATCGCCCATCACCGGATCGCATATATAGATCGCGTCCGGCGTCTTGGCCTTGATGGCCGCGACCAGCGAAGCGACGGCGTCGGCCTGGCCGGCCTCGCCGAGATAGCCCGACAGCACCGCACCGACCTCACCCAGCCAGGGCGCGCGCTCGAGATCGGCCATCAGCGCCTTGAACTGGTCGAGCGGCGGCACGATGCGCGTGGCGCGGCCGTGGCCCGGATGCCAGGGCAAGATGACCGTCGGTACCGCCCACACCGGAAAGCCCAGCGTCTCCAGCGCAAACACGGCGGCGCGGTTGCCGACCGAGCCGCGGGCGACATGGCTGGAAATGACGATGACCGCGCGCGGCGCGTCGGCTTTTTCGCTGTTCATGGAAAATCCTAGATACGGATAATTTTTCGTTGAATCGTCATCCTGATCTATCTCTTTGGTTGGAGCATGATCTCCGGACAAAACGGTTCCCGTTTGTCCGAGAAAACCGGTTCCCACTTTTCAGGATCATGCTCTAGCTGCCCCGGGAGACGTAGTACACGAGCCAGATCAAAAGGCCGAGGGCGACGATGAGCCCAAGTGTGCGGCCGATGCGGGTGCCCCAGACCTCGATCGGATCGGATCGGTCGGCCTCGGCTGCGGTAACATGATCGCGGGCGCCTTTCGCTGCCCGTGACACCAGCGATGCGCCGCCAAGGCCGCCCTCGTTCGCCACGCGCTCAATAATGCGGCGCGATTCGCTGTCATCGTCGCGGCGTTCCGCCATGATCCTGTCCTGTTTGCCGGCAACCATATCGTGTTCGCGCGATCAATCACAGGGCCTCGCCGGCGCATGAATGCGCGCCAGGAATGCGCGCCAGCGGCAGACATTTTCTTGAGCGCGGATTGTGCTAATGCTTCGCATGCAACTTCTGTCGAGGGACCTCACCATGTTTGCCCAGCGCCTTGCCTTCCCTTTCCGCAGTCTGCCGGCCGTGCTGATGATGGCCGTCGTGCTGCCTCTGCTCGCCGGCTGCGGCTTCAACACCATCCCGACGGCGGAGGAAAACGCCAAGGCGGCATGGAGCGAGGTGCTGAACCAGTATCAGCGTCGGTCCGACCTCATTCCCAATTTGGTCGAGACGGTGAAGGGCTATGCCTCGCATGAAAAGGACACGCTCGATGCGGTGGTCGAAGCGCGCGCCAAGGCGACGCAGATCACGGTGACGCCGGAAACGCTGAAGGACCCCGAAGCGCTCAAGAAGTTCCAGGATGCGCAATCAGGGCTGACCAGCGCGCTATCGCGGCTGATCGCGGTGTCGGAGGCCTATCCCGACCTCAAGGCCAACCAGAATTTCCTGGCGCTGCAGGCGCAACTCGAAGGCACCGAGAACCGTATCGCCGTGGCGCGGCGCGACTACATCCTGGCGGTCAAGGATTACAATCTGACGCTGAGGACCTTTCCGTCGGTGCTATGGGCAACCTTCTGGTTCCGCAGCAACGAGCCCTTCGCCAACTTCACCGTCGAAGAAGACAAGATGCAGCCGCCGAAGGTCGATTTCGGCACGAAGCAGGGCGGGTGATGACGTCTGGGTGAGCTTGGCCTTTGCCAGCCTTGCGTTCCTTCACACCCCCCTCTGTCCTGCCGGACATCTCCCCCTCAAGGGGGGAGATCAGCTGTCTTCTGTGCTTGCGCCAAATATCAGCGTTGCCGGCTGAGCGTCGGCAGCGAGATTGCCAATCTCCCCCCTCGAGGGGGAGATGTCCGGCAGGACAGAGGGGGACGCGAAGGAACGCCAACCTTGGTGTTCTTCTCGCCTTTCTGGCCGTCTTCCTGCCCCTCACCGCCTTCGCCGCCGACCTCCCCGCGCTGACCGGCCGCGTCGTCGATAACGCCGGCATTATCGACGCGGGAACCAAAGCCGCGCTCACCCAGAAACTCGCCGACTTCGAGACAAAAGGCTCCGACCAGATCGTCGTCGCCACCATCCCCAGCCTCGACGGCGAGGAGATCGAGCCTTACGCCAACCGGCTGTTTCGCTTCTGGAAGCTCGGCCAGGCCAAGGAAAATAACGGCGTGCTGCTGCTGGTGGCGCCGAACGACCGCAAGATGCGCATCGAGGTCGGCTATGGGCTGGAAGGCACGCTGACCGATTTGCACACCAAGCTGATCATCGAAAACGACATGGTGCCGGCGTTCCGCGCCGGCGATTTCTCCGGGGGCATTTCCAAGGCCGTCGACGACATGGTGATGGTGCTGGAAGGCAATCCGGAGGAATTGGAGGCGCGCGGCGAGCGCAACCAGAAGCCGCCCATCAATACCGACAATCTGTTCTTCGGCGTCTTCATCAGCATCTGGGCAATCATCTTCTTCGGCAGCATGGCCGCCTCCATCCTGCCGCCGATCTTCGGCCAAAAACTCGGTCCCGGCCGCTATCGCTGGCTCGGCATGACATTCGAGCCGGGCCGGCGGTCGTCCAGCGGCGGCTGGTCTTCGGGCGGGGGCGGCTGGTCGTCGGGTTCAAGCGGTGGTGGCGGCTTTTCCGGCGGCGGCGGTTCGTCCGGCGGCGGCGGCTCCTCGGGAAGCTGGTGACGAGATGACAACACGCATCGCCAATCCCTGGCATGGCCGCTTCGCCACGATGACCGGCGCTGCCTTGCTGGTCTTGCTCGTCAGCTTCGCGGCGCTGGCGGCGGAACTGCCCGCCCTCACCGGTCGTGTCGTCGACAATGCAGGCATCATCGATGCCGCGACCGAGGCGGCGCTCACCCAAAGACTGGCCGATTTCGAGACCAAAGGCTCCGACCAGATCGTCGTCGCGACGGTTCCCAGCCTCGACGGCGAGGAGATCGAGCCTTACGCCACCCGGCTGTTCAACGCTTGGAAGCTCGGCCAGAAGGCCAAGAACAATGGCGTGCTTCTGCTGGTGGCCGTGAACGACCGCAAGATGCGCATCGAGGTCGGCTACGGGCTGGAAGCCACGCTCACCAACCAGCACGCCACACGGATCATTGAAGGCATGGTGCCGGCCTTCCGCGCCGGGGATTTCTCCGGCGGTATTTCCAAAGCGGTCGACGACATGATCATGGTGATTGAGGACAGTCATGGTGGTTGAGGGGAACTGGTGACGGCATGACAGTACGCGTCTTCAATCCGCCAAGACCTGGCCGCGCAGCCGCGACGATCGGCATCGCGCTGTTGACGATGCTCACCATGCTGTTTGTAGCTTTGGCGGCAGACCTGCCGGCACTCACCGGGCGGGTGGTCGACAATGCCGGTATTATCGACGCCGCGACCAAGGCGGCACTGACGCAGAAGCTCGCGGATTTCGAGACCAAAGGCTCCGACCAGATCGTCGTCGCCACGATCAACAGCCTCGACGGCGAGGAGATCGAACCCTACGCCAACCGGCTGTTCCGCTTTTGGAAACTCGGGCAGGCCGGCGAAAACAACGGCGTGCTTCTGCTGGTGGCCAAGAACGACCACAAGATGCGCATCGAGGTCGGCTACGGGCTGGAAGGCACGCTGACCGACCTGCACACCAAACTGATCATCGAAAACGACATGGTGCCGGCGTTCCGCGCCGGTGATTTCTCCGGCGGCATTTCCAAGGCCGTCGACGACATGGTCATGGTGCTGGAAGGCAACCCGGAAGAGCTGGAGGCGCGCGGCAAGCGCAACCCGGCCGACCGCAGCACGCCCATCGATCCCGTCGTCGCGGTCTTCCTGATCCTGTGGGCGGCGATGTTCTTCGGCGGCCTGGCGATGGCCTTCCTGCCGCCGATCTTCGGCACCAAGCTGTCGCCGGGCGTGTATAAATGGCTGGGCATGACCTTTCGCTACGGCCAGGGGCCGAGCGGATCGTCCTCGGGCTCCAGCAGCTGGACAACAAGTTCGTCGTCGGGCAGCGGATGGTCATCGGGAAGTTCGGGCAGCAGCTGGTCTTCGGGCTCAAGCAGCGGCGGCGGGTTTTCAGGCGGCGGCGGTTCGTCTGGCGGTGGCGGGTCTTCAGGGAGCTGGTGAGAGAAGATGGCAACACGACCGATCAGCCCACAGGACCATGAGCGCATCGCCACCGCGATCCGCGCGGCCGAGGCCAAAACCGACGGCGAGATCTACTGCGTCGTTGCGCATGCCAGCGACGGCTATTTCTTTCCCGCCGCCTTCATGGCGACATCAGGCATGCTGATTGCCAGCCTCGCCGTCGCTTATGGGCTGGAAGCCTGGTGGCTGTCGATCCGGCTGCCGCATTTCGTCATTGTCCAACTGCTGGCACTGGCCTCGGTGTTGGTGCTTTTGTGGGCGCTGCCGGGCTTGCGCATCCATCTGGTGCCGCGCCGGCAGCGTTATCAGGCGGCACATCACAATGCGCTCAGGCAGTTCCTCGCCCGCAATGTCCACCGCACCACGGCGCGCACCGGCGTGTTGGTCTTCGTGTCGACCGCCGAGCGTTATGCCGAAGTGGTCGCCGATTCGGGCATCGACAGCAAGGTCGGCCAGCATGTCTGGGACGGCGTGGTGCGCGATCTCCTGCAGCATGCCGGTGACGACCGGCTCGCCGACGGCTTCGTCAAGGCGATCGGGCAGGTCGGCGCGGTGCTGGCCGAGCATTTCCCGGTGACGTCGGGCGACGCCAATGAGCTGGACGATCATCTCGTCGAGATCTGAAGAGCCTGCACGCGCTACCCGGACGGACGCCTGACCGCGCCGGCTGGGCGCGTTTTCCAGGCAGGCTTTGCCCATTGTCAGCAGTGTCGCGATCGGCTGTGAGAAAGCGGTCGGCGGGCTGACCTCGAGTCTTGCAAATGGCCGATGCGGGTTTATGGTTAACAAATCATGAATACGCTGAGCATCGACATCAGGAAAGCCGAACCGCGCGACGCCGGCGCCATTGCCGACGTGCACCAGCTGGCCTGGGAGGGCGCCTATTCCGGCATCATCCCGCATCGCTCGCTGACCTCGATGATCAACCGCCGCGGCGCCGACTGGTGGGCCAACGCCATCCGCCGCGCCGCCACCGTTCTGGTGGTCGAGATCGGCGGCACCATCGCCGGCTATGCCACGATCGGCAAGAACCGCGCCCGCGAGCTGAAGCAACAGGGCGAAATCTACGAACTTTACCTGCGTCCGGAATATCAGGGCATCGGGCTCGGCAGCCGGCTGTTCAAGGCGGCGCGGGCGCGGCTTGCCGACCACGGGCTGAAGGGAATGGTGGTGTGGGCGCTGGAAGACAACCAGAACGCACTTTCCTTCTATGCCGGCGCGGGTGGCCGTGACGTCGCCGAAGGCGTCGAGATTTTCGAGCAGAGGGCGCTCAAGAAGGTCGCCTTCGTCTGGGAATGACCGGCCTCGGTTACAAATCATCATAAACCGTGCGCTTCCGTTAGCGCTTCGCACCAATCGCCGCATTGCACCATGCCGCGCCGCCCGCTATCGATCTTGGACATCGAGAGAGGGATTTAAGCCATGCGAATCGAAGCCATTGCCATCGGAAAGAACCCGCCCGAGGACATCAACGTCATCATCGAGGTGCCGATCGGCGGCGAGCCGATCAAGTACGAGATGGACAAGGAGGCCGGCACGCTGTTCGTCGACCGTTTCCTGCATACGTCGATGCGCTACCCCGGCAATTACGGTTTCGTGCCGCACACGCTGTCGGGCGACGGCGACCCGATCGACGTGCTGGTCTGCAACACGCGCGCGCTGGTGCCGGGCTGCGTCATCAATGTGCGGCCGATCGGCGTGCTGGTGATGGAAGACAATGCCGGCCAGGACGAGAAGGTCATTGCCGTGCCCTCGCCGAAGCTGACGCTGCGCTACGAAAACGTCACCGAATACACGCAGCTGCCCGAGATCACCCGCGACCAGGTCCAGCACTTCTTCGAGCACTACAAGGATCTCGAGCCCGGCAAATGGGTCAAGATCGAAGGCTGGCACGATTCGAAATACGCCAAGAAGATGATCGTCGACGCGATCGCACGGGCGAAGGCGGCGAAGTAGCGCCGAGAGAGGCCTGCGTCTCGTTCAAGTAAGCGGCAAACGCCAGCGCGAGGCACCCCCCTCTGGCCTGCCGGCCATCTCCCCCTCAAGGGGGGAGATCGGATGTCGCAACGGCTTTCGTCAATTTTCAGCGCCGAAAGAAAAGCGCCGCCAGCGAAGCTGCCAATCTCCCCCCTTGAGGGGGAGATGCCCGGCAGGGCAGAGGGGGGTGCCTTGCACCCACGTGGCTAGTTATCCACCCGACCAAACGCCGGCACGTTGCCGATGACGGTGTGCTTGTCCTTGCCACAGGCGAAACTCTTCGCCTTTTCGTCCGCCAGCTTGCGCGCCTGGTCGTTGGCCTGAGGGTTGCCGGTGGCGAGCACGAGGCCGATGGTGCAGCCGTCGCGGGCTTCCATCTGGGCGACCTTGGCGACGAGCAGCACTTCGGTCGGCTTGTTCTCATCCTCGGGATTGCTGATCGAGCGGCGGTGGATCACCGCGAAGGGAACGGCAACGTCGCCCTTGGTCTCGATGCGCCATTCGACCTTGGCGCCGGACGAGTTGAAGCCGGAAAAGCTCTCCCAGACCGAGGTCATCTCGCCGCCGGGCGGAAACCCGTAGAATAGCGATTCACGCGCATCGTCGTAGGCGATCAGCACGGGATAGCCGCGATAGCCGGAGCAGGCGAGTTCGGCCCAGTCGCCATCGCCTTCCTCGGCCTGCGCATAGGTCACGCAATCCTTTTGCGAGTCGAGGTCGGTGTAGACGCTGGATATGCCATCGGCATGGGCTGCCTGGCAGAGGGCGGCGAGGGCGAATGGAACAAGCAGCAGGGTTCGCATGCGGACTTTTCCCTTGAGGTTGGCCCCAGCCTATCGCCAAATTTGCGGCCGGCCTAGCGTGCCAATCTCAACGTTGGCGCCGCCCACATCGCCCTGCCGGGCAATTCTCCCCCTGAACGGGAGAAAGTGGCCGGCTGCGCCGCTGGCGACAACCTTGCAACGCTGGCAATTGGCGAAATCGTGATGAGAGCGTTCCTCGCCCCATTTCCGGGAAAGGATGCCGTTAGGTGAGGGCGGCGCCAACGTTCGAAATGTTATTTCTTCAAGCTCGCCTCGATCAGCAGGTCGGCGTTGCGGGCCACCGATTGCGCCGGGCCGCCTAGGCCGAAGAGCTGGCCGCTGATATAGGCGCCTTCGATCAACAGCAGCAGGCCGTCGCCGAGCGTGTCAGGGTCTTTAGCGCCCATCGCTGCGGCCATGGCGCGCAGGCGGTGGCGCAGCTCCTGCTTGTTGGCCTCGCTGACGACACGCGCCGGATGGCCATGTTCGGGATATTCCACCGCCGCGTTGGTCATGCCGCAGCCGCGATAGTCCGGCCTTTGCGTGCGCTTGCCGACGCGAGTCAGGAAAGCCCTGAGCTGTGCGCGCGGGTCGCCGGGGTGGGCAGCCACGGCTTCGTCGAAACGCTCCCAATACTCACGGTCATATTGCCTGAGATAGGAAGCGGCGAGCTCGTCCTTGGAGGGAAAGCTGCGGTAGAGGCTGGGCTTGGTGACGCCGGCGCGCTTGACGATCTCGTCGACGCCGATCGCCCGGATGCCGCGGCGGTAGAACAGGTCGTACGCCACGTCGAGGATTTTCTTGGCAGCCTTGGGCGGTGCCACTGCATGACCGTCCTTGATGGTCAGTTCAAAATTTTTGTCCGTTGGCATGGTATGACTCGATTGACGTGTTACCGATCGGTACGTATACAGGTCCTCACCCTGCAACGTACCGGTCAGTAACATGATAGCTCAATCCCGTCCGTTTGGCCAGCGCTACGCTTTCGTCGTGGTTGGCGTCATCTTCCTCTGCCTGTTGATCGCGGCCGGGCTTCGTTCCGCACCCTCGGTGATGATGCTGCCGTTGGATAAAAGCTTCGGCTGGGGGCGCGATACGGTTTCGATTGCCGCCGCGATCGGCATCTTCCTTTACGGCCTGACCGGGCCGTTTGCCGCCGCATTGATGGAGCGTATCGGCTTGCGCCGCACGCTGCTTGCCTCGCTTGTGATCATGTCGGGCTCGACCGCGCTCAGCCTGCTGATGACCGAGCCATGGCACCTGTTCCTCACCTGGGGCGTGTTTTCCGGCATCGGCTCCGGCGCGGTCGCCACCGTGCTCGGCGCCACCATCGTCAACCGCTGGTTCAAGACCAATCGCGGCTTGGTGATGGGGCTGATGTCGGCCTCCAGCGCCACCGGCCTCTTGGTGTTCCTGCCGCTGCTGGCATCGCTCGCCCAGTCGGGCGGCTGGCAGCCCGTCGCTACCGCCGTCTCGATCGCCACCGCCTGTCTTCTGCCGCTGGTCTGGCTGTTGGTTCCGGAGCGTCCCGCTTCGATCGGCATGGTGCGCTATGGCGCCGGGGCCGATGACGTGCCGCCGGTATCGCCGGCATCGCAAGGCAATTTCCTGGCGCATACGCTCAACACGCTGCGCCGCGCTGCCGGCACCCGCGTCTTCTGGTATCTGTTCGCCACCTTCTTCATCTGCGGCTTCACCACCAACGGGCTGGTCGGCACGCATCTGATCTCCTTCTGCGGCGATATGGGCATCCCCGAGGTACAGGCCGCGGGCCTGCTGTCGCTTATGGGCATTTTCGACCTGATCGGGACGACGCTCTCGGGCTGGCTCACCGACCGTTTCGACCCGCGCAAGCTGCTCGGCGTCTACTACGGCATTCGCGGTCTGGCGCTGATCTATCTGCCCTATTCCGGCTTCTCGGCGACCAGCCTGATCATCTTCGCGGTGCTCTACGGTCTCGACTGGATCGCCACCGTGCCGCCGACGCTCAGGCTCGCCAACGAGGCCTTCGGTGACCGCAGCGGCCCGATCGTGTTCGGCTGGATCGTAGCCGGCCACCAAGTCGGCGCCGCCACCGCCGCCGCCTTCGGCGGCACCATGCGCGAATTGCAGGGCAATTACGAACTGGCTTTCCTGATCGCCGGCATGACGGCGATCGTGGCTGCGTGTCTGTCGCTGCTGATCAATACGAGCAGGCCGGCTTTCGATCCGGAGCCGCAAGCGGCGTAAGGCGCGGTACTAATCTCCCCCCTCAGGGGGGAGATGGCCGCGAAGCGGCCAGAGGGGGGTCCGTGCGACCGGACTCAGCCTCTTGCGCAGAGGTCGGCGCTCCAAGCGAGGCGACCCCCTTCTGTCGCCTTCGGCGACATCTCCCCCCTCAAGGGCGGAGATCACCTGTCGATTGTTATCAAAGTTTCATCTTCCCGAGATGTGGCTGAAACATTGAAGCTGGAGCTTGCTGGCACCGTTCGAAGCCATCAGGAGACAGCCATGAACAAGATCTCGTTGACCCGCCGCGCTTTCGTCACCTCTGCCAGCGCCGCCGGTCTGCTCGGCGCATCGGGGCTCGCTTTGCCCTATTATTCGCGCGCCAGCCAGCGCCCGGCCTTCACCCATGGCGTCCAGTCCGGCGATGTCGATGCCTCGAGCGGCATGGTGTGGACGCGCACCGACCGGCCTTCGCGCGTCATGTTCGAAGTGTCGTCGACGGAAAACTTCGCCAATGCGACGCGGCTGGCGCCGCTCGATACCTCGCCGGCCAGCGACTTCACGGTCAAGCGCCTGCTCACCGACCTCGCCTCCGACCAGGATATCTTCTACCGGATGACTGCCGCCGACCTGTCGGATATCAACGCCGTTTCCGAACCGATCGTCGGCCGTTTCCGCACAGCACCCGCCTCGAAGCGCGACATAAAATTCGCCTGGTCGGGCGACACGGCCGGCCAGGGCTGGGGAATCGATGAGACCGGCATGAAAACCTACGCCACCATCGCCAGGCACACGCCGGATTTCTTCCTGCATTCCGGCGACACCATCTATGCCGATGGCGCCATGAAGGACGAGGTAGACCTGCCTGGCGGCGGCAAGTGGAAAAACGTCGTCCTGATCGACGGCAAGCGCAAGGTGGCCGAGACGCTGGATGAGTACCGCGACCAGTGGAAATACAACATGATGGACAAAAACGTTCTGGCCTTGAGCGCCATCTGCCCGACCTTCTACCAGTGGGACGATCACGAGGTGCTGAACAACTGGTCGGATTCGAAGAATCTCGGCGCCGACAGCCGCTACACCGAAAAATCCGTCCATGTGCTCGCGGCGCGTGCGGCGCGCGCCTTCCATGAGATGACGACGATCCGCTACGAGCCGTCCGAGCCCGGCCGCGTCTACCGCAAGATCGCGCATGGGCCGCTGCTCGACGTGTTCTTCCTCGACATGCGCTCCTATCGCGGCCCGAACGGCCCCGACATGCAGGAGGACATGACGCCGCAGTCACGCATGCTGGGCGAACAGCAGACGAAATGGCTGAAGCGCGAGCTGACGAATTCCAGGGCGACCTGGAAGATCATTGCCGCCGACATGCCGCTCGGCCTCGTCGTCTGGGACGACGGCGCCAAGAAGGTCGGCGCGGAAGCCATCAGCAATGGCGACAATGGCCTGCCCAAAGGCCGCGAGCTCGAGATCGCCGACCTGTTGCGCTACATCAAGACTGCCGGCATCACCAACACGGTCTGGTTGACCGCCGATGTCCACTACACGGCGGCGCACTATTACAACCCCGACAAGGCGCGGTTCCAGGATTTCAATCCTTTCTGGGAATTCGTCTCGGGCCCGATCCACGCCGGTACCTTCGGTCCCAATGATTTCGACATGACCTTCGGCCCGGAGCTGAAATTCATCAAGGCGCCGACCACCGAACAGGGCCAGAACCTGCCACCCTCGGCCGGCCTGCAGTTCTTTGGCCTGGTGGACATTTCAGGGGCGACAGAGCAGCTGACCGTGCGACTGATGGATCGCGACGACATCGAGCTTTACAAGGTGACGCTCGATCCGGTGCGGTCGGCGTAAGCCTTTGGGTCGGTGCGAAGGATCGCTATGCCTGGAATGGGCAGCCGTCAGTCCGGGTAGCAAACCGTCGGAATCTTCGGCCACACCGCGCTGTCGCAGCCTGCAACCTGCTGCCTCTGCTTGAAAGAGGCGCTGACCGGGCCGGTGACCACGGGGTCGACGCCATCAGGGGCGTCGGCAAACATCTGCTCGGCCGTCCGGTCGGACGACGAAGCCGGATTGGCTTCCTTCACCGTGGCGGCCGATTGAGCGGCATTGGCCGCCAGCACGGCAGCGAATGCGACCGAAGCGATGAGGGGCCAAAATCGATTGAGTTTGTCGGTCATGAATTTCGAACTACCCGGGCCCAGAAAGGTTCCCGCCTTGGTTAACAAAACCATCTCACACCGAGATGCTTAAGATTTGATGAGTATTTGGTGGTGCGCCTCCTCTTTCGCAATTGCGAAAAACCCTGTATGAGCCGCGCAACCGAAAGAGGCGGCGCCTTTTGGCCTGCTGCCTGCAACGCTCCCGAGACCACAAAATGAAAATTCGTAATATCGCGATCATCGCGCACGTCGACCATGGAAAAACCACCCTCGTCGACCAATTGCTGCGGCAATCCGGTTCCTTCCGCGACAATCAGCGCGTCGCCGAGCGCGCCATGGATTCCAACGACCTCGAAAAGGAACGCGGCATCACCATCCTGGCCAAGGCGACCTCGGTCGACTGGAAGGACACCCGCATCAACATCGTAGACACCCCCGGCCACGCCGATTTCGGAGGTGAGGTCGAGCGCATCCTGTCGATGGTGGATTCGGCGATCGTGCTGGTCGACGCGGCCGAAGGCCCGATGCCGCAGACCAAGTTCGTCGTCGGCAAGGCGCTCAAGGTCGGCCTGAAGCCGATCGTCGTCATCAACAAGATCGACCGTCCGGACGCCCGCCACGTCGAAGTGGTCAACGAGGTGTTCGACCTGTTTGCAGCGCTTGACGCCACCGACGAGCAGCTCGACTTCCCGATCCTCTACGGTTCTGGCCGCGATGGCTGGGTCTCGGAAAATCCGGAAGGCCCGAAGGACCAGGGCCTGGCGCCGCTGTTCGACCTCGTCATCAAGCATGTGCCGGAGCCGACCGTTCATCCTGGCCCGTTCCGCATGATCGGCACCATCCTGGAAGCCAATCCCTTCCTCGGCCGCATCATTACCGGCCGTATCGAGAGCGGCACGCTGAAGTCCAACCAGGCGGTCAAGGTGCTCCACCATGACGGCACGCAGATAGAAACCGGGCGCATCTCCAAGATCCTCGCGTTCCGTGGCCTTGAGCGCCAGCCGATCGAAGAGGCGCAGGCGGGTGACATCGTCGCCATTGCCGGCCTGTCCAAAGGCACCGTCGCCGACACGTTCTGCGACCTGGCGGTGACCGAGGCGTTGCATGCGCAACCGATCGATCCGCCAACCGTGACCATGTCTTTCCTGGTCAACGATTCGCCGCTCGCCGGCACTGAAGGCGACAAGGTGACCAGCCGCGTCATCCGCGACCGCCTGCTGCGCGAAGCCGAAGGCAATGTCGCGCTCAAGATCGAGGAATCGCCCGACAAGGATTCGTTCTTCGTTTCCGGCCGCGGCGAATTGCAGCTGGCCGTGCTGATCGAGACGATGCGCCGCGAAGGCTTTGAAATCGCCGTGTCGCGTCCGCGCGTCGTCATGCAGAAGGGCGAGAACGGTGAATTGCTGGAGCCGGTCGAGGAAGTCGTCATCGACGTCGACGAGGAGCACGCCGGCATCGTCGTGCAGAAGATGTCGGAGCGCAAGGCCGAGATGGTCGAGCTGCGGCCTTCGGGCGGCAACCGTCAGCGCATCGTCTTCCACGCGCCGACGCGCGGACTGATCGGCTACCAGTCGGAACTGTTGACCGACACGCGCGGCACCGCCGTGATGAACCGGCTGTTCCACGCCTACCAGCCCTACAAGGGCGAACTGCCGGGCCGCACCAACGGCGTGCTGATCTCCAACGAACAGGGCGAGGCAGTGGCCTATGCCATGTGGAACCTCGAAGACCGCGGCCCGATGGTCATCGACCCGGGCGTCAAGGTCTATCAGGGCATGATCATCGGCATCCATAGCCGTGACAACGACCTCGAAGTGAACGTGCTGAAGGGCAAGAAGCTGACCAACATCCGCGCCGCCGGCAAGGACGAGGCGGTGAAGCTGACGCCGCCGATCCGCATGACGCTGGAGCGCGCGCTGGCCTGGATCCAGGACGACGAGCTGGTCGAGGTGACGCCTAAGACCATCCGCCTGCGCAAGCTCTATCTCGACCCGAACGAGCGCAAGCGCTTCGAGAAGTCGGCCAAGGTTGTGGGCGCGGCGTAATCGTCTGATTTCCAAATCCGGAAGGAGGCGAAGCACCGATGTGCTTCGCCCTATTTCGATTATCTGCTCGCCCTTGAGATGATGGTTTCTCGGTCGGCTTCGCCGGAGAGATCAATTCGCACGATCGTGCCATCGCGGGCCGGCTTGCGCAAAGCTCTGGCGCCTTCGGGAACAACAACCAGCAATCGTTTCTCCTCCAGCGCCTGAAGCCTTGATCGGGAGATGCCGAGTTCGCCGGCGAGCAGACGGTCGAGCCGCAGCGATGTCGGCATTTCCAGCCCAAGCCTGATTTCAAGCGCGGCTGCGCGTCGGCCTTCGCCGCCGAGCCGGTGTTTGTGAACGGCGACATCGGGAAACTCCTCGACGCGGCCGACCCGGTTTCGCAAAGCCACGACATCGAAGGCATGGCGGCGGGCGAGGGCCGGATCGTTGCTTTCGAGCGCTGCCAGCAGCGCGGGTTCGATGTCGCGGCGGTTGCAGCGTTCGAAAATGCCGAAATTCCACGAATTGTCGCAGTCGATGCAGCGATAGATCAGCCAGACATCAATGCGTTTGCCATTGGCGTTGACGCGGAATTTGTCGCTGCAGCGATAGGCTTTCACGGCGCTGCAGCGGTTGCAGTGGACCAGGGGTCGAGGCGCGATTTCGGGCGTGATTGCCCAGTGGATAGCGAGATGTTGGGACAAGCCGGAAGACCTTCCAGTGTGGAAGTTCTTCAGGTCGGCAATGGCGAGATGCCCATGCGGGCACGGCGTGGCGAGAGCTAGCTATGTCGGAAATCAGCTGTCACGGGCGGCAAAGCGCGCGACAACGGTTCAGCAGTGCCAAACCGGTCTCGAACCGCCGCCTGAGGAACACGTGAAATGGAGCAGGCACCGCTTAATGCGGCGCCCTGCCAAGTGTGATCAGGGGAGTTGGCGAGACCGGCGGTTACTGAGGCAAAATGAAGCTCGAAATGAATGTCGGGACGGTTCTTCTAGCGGCAAGATGCCGAGCGGGCAAGGTTCATAGGGTGTCTCGCCCTGCTCAGGCGAAGGCGATCTGTACCTTCATCGATTTGTTGCGGTCGCCGGCGATCTCGAAAGCCGCAACCGCCTCGTCCATTGGATAGATGCCGGTCAGCAGCGGCTTGACGTCGACGCGACGGTTGTTGATCAGATCGACGGCCAGCGCGAACTCGTCATGGAAACGGAAGCTGCCGTGCATCTCGATCTCCTTGGCGACGATGAGATTCTGCGGCAGCGACATATCGCCGCCAAGGCCGAGCTGGACGAGCACGCCGCGCGGCTTCAGCACGTCGAGCCCAGCCCGCACCGCGCGTTCATTGCCGGAGCACTCGAACATCACGTCGAAACTGCCCTTCTCGACATTGTAGGCGGCGAGGCTGGCGCCGTCGGTGGCGACGTTGATGGTGCGGTCGGCGCCGATCTCGTTGGCCTTGGCCAGAACCGCGTCCATGACATCGGTGACGACGATCTCGCGCGCGCCGTGGACGCGCGCGGCCAGGATGCAGAGCGCACCGATCGGCCCGCTGCCTGTGACCAAGACCCGCTTGCCGAGCAGCGAGCCGGCGCGGTTGACGGCATGCAGCGTTACCGCGAACGGCTCGGCAAAGGCGGCTTCGTTGATGGAGACATGGTCGGCGATCTTGTGGCACTGCCAGGCCTCGGCGACGAGGCACTGGCGGAAGGCGCCCTGTATATGTGGCATCGGCATAGCGCTGCCGTAAAATCGCATGTTGAGGCATTGGTTCTGCACGCCCTGCAGGCAGTACCGGCACGCATTGCACGGCCGGCTGGGCGAAATCGCGACGCGGTCGCCGACAGCGAGGCTGGAGACGCCGGCGCCAAGCACCTTCACCGTGCCGGCGACCTCATGTCCGAGGATCATCGGCTCGCGCAGGCGCACCACGCCGAAGCCGCCATGATTGTAGTAGTGCAGGTCCGAGCCGCAGATGCCGCCGGCCTCGACCGATATTTCGACCTGTCCGGCGCCAGGCGCGCCCGAATCGGTCTCTTCGATGCGCAGATCTTTTGCGGCGTGGATGACGATTGATTTCACGGCCGCGATCCTTTCTCAAACCGCTGGCACGGGCAAGTCCGATCTCCGAAATGTGTCGCGTTCGTTGGCCCATCAGGCAGAGGGGTGCCAAATTGACGCCGATCGGATATTCTTCGCCATCCAACGCTCGAAGGCTCCGTCATGCACCTCACCTCGCTCCTGATCTTCGCCGCCGCTTTGTTCGTCGCCGCCGGTTCGCCCGGACCGTCGATCGCAGCCCTTGTCGCCCGCGTCATCTCGAAAGGCTTTCGCGACGTGTTCCCGTTCCTGCTTGCCATGTGGATCGGCGAGGGCATCTGGTTGTCGCTGGCGGTGTTCGGGCTGGCGGTCGTGGCGCAGACGTTTCATTTCGCCTTCGTCGTCGTGAAATGGGTGGGCGTCGCCTACCTCGCTTACCTCGCCTGGAAGATGTGGACGGCGCCGGTCGAGGCCAGGGAAGGCGAGATGCCGCGTGAGGATTCGCCGCTCAAGCTCTTCTTCGCCGGCATGGCGGTGACGCTCGGCAATCCCAAGATCATGATGTTCTATCTGGCGCTGCTGCCGACGATCATCGACCTCGCTTCGGTGAGTGTCATCGGCTGGGTCGAACTGACGGCGACGATGGCGGTGGTTCTGATCGCCATCGATCTCGCCTGGGTCGTCGCGGCCTCACAGGCGCGCAAACTGTTGAAGAGCAAGCGTGCGATGAAGATCGCCAACCGCATCAGCGCCACGACGATGGCCGGCGCTGCCGGGGCCATCGCGGCGCGATCCTGACCGCCTTTCTATGGGAACCTCAAAGCTAGACTTTGTCCAATAGATCCATGCTATCAGACGTGCCAACTTTCCAGCCGGCGAAGCATCCCAAAACGCCACAGGCCGCGCATCGTACGCCAACATAAAGCCAGCGAACGCCGTCACGTTCCGGGTAGATGGAAAACCCGACACCGATGTTTGCAGCTTCGGAGCCGCACTCGGTGCACGCCCATCGTTCCGGCTGGGCTTCGTCCCAAAATTCCCCGCTGTCGCAGATAAGATGCTCGGAGCCACAGGCTGTGCATGTTCGTCGCGCCACACCCTCGTCATCGTCGGCATCGAGGAGAAACGAGATGGAACCGCACTTGCAGCGGGCGAGCCTGAAGTCGTGAACCTCATATCCTTCGGAGGCATACCCCTCCAGGTATTCTGCGATGTCCGTGGGTTCCCTCCAACCCACCATTTGCCTGAGGTGTCTATGGTCATGAGTTATCTCGTCTATGGCGTGATATCGTTCGTTCGGCCGCATATCGATGGCCGCCGTTACGACTCTCTATTTAGCTGTCGGCATAACAGTTATGTTCCATATGTCGCCGAACACCTTTGTCCTGTTCTGCCCAATTGCCTCAAGCTTTTCCTCGTACAAAACATGTCTGGTCACGCCGCTATCGATGTCGACCGTGCAGTCAGCTGTGTTTGATTTGTGAACCGCAGCATCGGTACGGACGATCTGCTTCTCCGTTTTACCCGTTTCTGGATTCAGTTTCTCGACCGTGTCGACAAGAACCCCGGAGAGTTTCTCGGCATCCGAGGTCATGTGGAATTTCAACGTTGCCGTCCGCGCAATCTGATCGACGCCAACGAGCAGACTCGAGCGCGAATTGGCGAAGGGGTCACCGGCTTCATTTAGCGTCGTGTCGGTCGACGCTGTTTCCCTGCCTATGGGTAAATCGCTGTTCTGGCAGGTCGCTATGATATCAAGTTCCTGTAGGAAGTAAGGAACAGCCGTCTCGGGAGTTAGACCCGCGAAAAACTTACGAATCGTATTTTGAGCTGCTTCGTGATTGGCGTATTTGGGCAGTGCGAACAGCTCCTTCTCGACGACGTCTCGAACAGCTGGCCAACTCTTCAGGGCAACAGGCGCTCCCCGAATGTCGGTATCGAACTCGATGCGCATTCCGCGAAGCGCCGAGACGGTAGCCCAATTGTAAAGCGGGACTGGCCCGCTGCTAAGTTCTGTAATGGTCCAGGCAGAGGAATAGCCGCCTTCGCGGCTTTCTATCACTTCATATCGACCGCTGATCCTGCCTCTTTCCGTTGAGGTGACGCCGCGATCGGCAATCGTCTTCGTCCGCTCTATTTCGACAAGCCAGACTTGTCCCGCGGTTGGTTGGTAGGGAAGGGAAATGGATGCGCCGGCGGGGGCGGTTGTCTCACCATGCGTTTCATGGCCTACCAGCAAAACCGATACGATGGCGGCTGCAAAGATAGAAGCTCGAACCACTTTAACCCTCACCTCGCCATGGCGTGGTATTCGTCGTTCGGCCGCATGTCGATGGCCGCCGCCACGCGGTTCGACATGTTGAAGAAGGCGGCGGTCGAGGCGATGTCCCAGATGTCGCGGTTGGTGAAGCCGGCGTTGCGCAGTGCTGCCCTGTCCGCCTCGACGATCTTTGCCGGCTCTTCCGTCAGCTTGACCGCGAATTCGAGCATCGCCGTCTGCTTCGGTGAAAGATTGGCAGCGCGGAAGTTCATCACCATCATCTCGCCGAGAGCCGGATCGCCGGAGAGCTGGCGCACCGCCGCGCCATGCGCGGTCAGGCAATAATAGCAATGGTTGATCGAGGAGACGACGACCGCGATCATCTCCCGCTCCAGCTTCGACAGGCCGGATTCACCCAGCATCAGATCATTGTAGGTGTCGGTAAAGGCGCGCAGCTTCTTCTCGTCGAAGGCATAGGCAAGAAGCACGTTGGGAACCAGGCCGAGCTTTTCCTCGCATTTGGCGAAATAGGCTTTTGTCGCCTCGCTCAGCTCCGCGATACCGAGGTCAAGTGCGCTGATTTTGCCGGACATGGGGTCTCCTCCTGGTTCACCGCCGCCTGACCGTCGAATTCCTGTAATTCTTATCGAGCCGTCAAACCTTTGTCGCCAAACAGCGGTCATCTGCTACCATAGTCGTAAAAGCATGTGACGGGAGGACAACATGGCGAGCGTGAAATCCGCAGCTAAGCCGAAGAAAACAGCCACTGCCGGGATGAAACCCGACGGGAAGCCGGCCAGGCTCGCCGACTATCTGCTGGCCCGCGCGCCGGCCGAAGACATTGCCGCCTATGACGCCGCCGACCTGGAGCGCGCCGCCGACCTGGCAGGACGTGCGGTCGCCGCCCACAAGAAGGGCCAAAGTGTCGTCGCCGTCGATGCCGGGTCGGGCGTCTCCCGCGAGGGCCGCCCGATGACGACCATCACCGTCGTCAACGACAACATGCCGTTCCTGTTCGATTCGATCCTCGGCGAGATCACAGAAACTGCCGGCGAACCGACTTTGGTCACCCATCCGGTCATCGTCGTGCGTCACGGCAAGGCCGGCGTCGACGAGATCCTCGGCGACGGCAGCGCCCTCAAGGACGATGGCAATCACGACCGCCTGAGCGTCGTCCATGTCCATATTCCGCGCCTGACGGCGGAGCAGGCCGACGCGCTGGCCGACCGCCTGCGCAAGATGCTCAACCAGGTGCGCGCCGCCGTCAGCGACTGGAAGCCGATGCTCGCCCGTCTCGACCAGGCGATTTCCGAATTCCGCTATTCCGCCGTGCCGCTCGACAAGAAGAGCGTTGCCGAGGCCATCGCCTTCCTTGAATGGCTGCGCGACGACAATTTCACTTTCCTTGGCATGCGCGAGTTCAAATATTCCGGCGGCGCGGAGAGCGGCAATCTGGAGCGCGCCGACAAACCCGGTCTCGGCATCCTCGCCGACCCGGATGTGCTGGTGCTCCGGCGCGGCACCGAGGCGGTGACGACGACGCCCGAAATCCGCGCCTTCCTGCATGGGCCGGAGCCGCTGATCGTCACCAAGGCCAACGCCAAGTCGCTGGTGCACCGCCGCATTTATCTCGATTATATCGGCGTCAAAACCTACACCGCCAAGGGCACGCTTGCCGGCGAGTTGCGCATGGTCGGCCTGTTCACCTCGACTGCCTACACGCGCTCGGTGATGAAAATCCCGTATCTGAGGTCAAAGGCCGAGACCATCATCGCCAAGTCCGGCTTTGACCGGCACGACCATTCCGGCAAGGCACTGATCAACGTTCTGGAGAGCTATCCGCGCGACGAACTGTTCCAGGTGCCGGTGCCGATCCTGAAGAAGCACGCCGCGGCCATTCTCGGCCTGGTCGAGCGGCCGCGGGTGCGGGCGCTGGTGCGCGCCGACCAGTTCGACCGCTTCGTCTCGATCCTCGTCTTCGTGCCGCGCGACCGCTATGACAGCGTCGTGCGCGAGAAGATCGGCACCTATCTCAAGACCGTCTTCGAAGGCCGTTTGTCGGCTTATTATCCGGCGTTTCCGGAAGGCGGGCTGGCGCGTGTGCATTTCATCATCGGCCGCTCGGGCGGCAAGACGCCGAAGGTCGAGCAGGCGGTGATCGAAGCGGCGATCCGCGATATCGTGCGAACCTGGGACGACGCGCTGGCCGAAGCCGCGGAAGCCGTCGGCGGCGATCCATCGCTGAAGGCGATCGCCGCGCGTCTGCCTGAGAGCTATCGCGATTCCTTCAGCGCGGCCGTCGCGCTGAAGGATGCGGGGCGCATCGCCGGCATCAGCACCGCCAACCCGATCGCCATCGACTATTACCGCCATGCCGAGCAGAAACCGCATCAGGCAGCGCTGAAGATCTACCACCACGGCAGCCCGGTAGCGCTGTCGCGTCGCGTGCCGGTGCTGGAAAACATCGGCTTCCGCGTCATCAGCGAGCGCACCTTCGAGGTTGGCGAGGACGGCGGCGACACCGTCTTCGTCCACGACATGGAGCTGGAGAACAGCTACGGCAAGCCGATCGACCTCAGCGATGGCGGCGCGCTGTTCGAGGACGCGTTCCTGTCGGTCTGGCGCGGCGACAT
This sequence comes from Mesorhizobium sp. M1078, assembly GCF_040318615.1. Lineage (NCBI taxonomy): Bacteria > Pseudomonadati > Pseudomonadota > Alphaproteobacteria > Hyphomicrobiales > Phyllobacteriaceae > Mesorhizobium > Mesorhizobium sp. M1078. The sequence goes on along the minus strand of NZ_JAMYMP010000008.1, from coordinate 204,551 downwards.
CGACAATGACAGCTATAACGGGCTTGCCCAGACCGCCGGCCTGTGGTCGGGCGAAGTCAGCATTCTGCGGGCCTATGGCCGCTACCTGCAGCAAGCTGGTATCCCGCAGAGCCAGGATTTCATCGCGGCCGCGCTCAACCGCTATCCCGACATTGCGCGCGGCCTGCATGCACTGTTCGTCGCTCGTCTCGGCCCGACCGCCGAGACGGAAGGCGTCGTCGCCGCCAAGCACCTCAAGGCCAAGATCAAGGACGCGCTGGAGGAAGTCCCCAACATCGATGACGACACCATCATCCGCCGCTATCTCAACCTGATCGAAGCCTCGTTGCGCACCAATCATTTCGTTGCGGGAACGAAGGCGCGGGGCCAGTCACTGGCGATCAAGCTGGACTCGCAAGCGGTCGAAGGCCTGCCGGCGCCGCGGCCGTGGCGCGAGATCTTCGTCTACGGTTCCGAGGTCGAAGGCGTGCATCTGCGCTTCGGCCCGGTTGCGCGCGGCGGCCTGCGCTGGTCGGACCGCGCCCAGGATTACCGCACCGAGGTGCTCGGCCTGGTCAAGGCGCAGCAGGTCAAGAACGCCGTCATCGTGCCGGTCGGCGCCAAGGGCGGCTTCTATCCGAAGAAGCTGCCGATGAGCGCCGGCCGCGACGCCATCTTCGAGGCCGGCACCTCGGCCTACAAGAATTTCGTTTCCAGCCTGCTGTCGATCACCGACAATATCGGCCTCGATGGCGTCATACCCCCAGCCGGCGTCGTCAGGCGCGATCCTGACGACCCCTACTTTGTCGTCGCCGCCGACAAGGGCACGGCAACCTTCTCCGACACCGCCAATGCCATTTCGGAGAAACACGGTTTCTGGCTCGACGATGCCTTCGCCAGCGGCGGCTCGGCCGGTTACGACCACAAGAAGATGGGCATCACCGCCAAAGGCGCCTGGGAAGCGGTCAAGCGGCATTTCCGCGAGATCAACCGCGACATCCAGGCCACCCCCTTCACCGTCGTCGGCGTCGGCGACATGTCGGGCGACGTGTTCGGCAACGGCATGCTGCTGTCGCCGCAGACCAGGCTGATCGCCGCCTTCGACCATCGCGACATCTTCATCGATCCCGATCCAGACAGGGTGGCGTCGATGGCCGAGCGCGAGCGCATGTTCGCGCTGCCGCGTTCGTCCTGGCAGGACTATGACAAGACCAAACTGTCGGAAGGCGGCGTCATCGTCTCGCGCAGCCAGAAGTCGATCACGCTGCCTGCGGCAGCGGCGGCGGCGATTGGCCTCGCCAAGACCACCGCGACACCGGCCGAGATCATGACCGCCATCCTCAAGGCGAACGTCGACCTTCTGTGGTTCGGCGGCATCGGCACGTATTTACGGGCCTCGGGCGAAACCAATGCCGAAGTCGGCGACCGCGCCAACGACGCCATCCGCATCACCGCGCTCGATGTGCGGGCCAAAGTGATCGGCGAGGGCGCCAATCTCGGCGTCACGCAGCGTGCCCGCATCGAATTCGGCATGAATGGCGGTCGCTGCAACTCCGATGCCATCGACAATTCCGGCGGCGTCAACTGCTCCGACGTCGAGGTCAACATCAAGATCGCGCTGGCGTCCGCCATGCGCAAGGGATCGCTGACCCGGCCGGCGCGCAACAAGCTGCTGGCCGAGATGACCGACGAGGTCGCCGGCCTCGTGCTGTCCAACAATTACGAACAGACGCTGGCGCTTTCCATCGCCCGCAAGCGCGGCCTTGCCGACATCGCGCACCAGAGCCGGTTCATGGCGGCGCTGGAGGCTCGGGGCCTGCTCGACCGCGCTGTCGAGACGCTGCCGTCGCCGGCCGCCCTTGCCGAGCGCGAGGCGCGTGGCGAGCCGCTGACCCGGGCGGAGCTTGGCGTGCTGCTCGCCTATGCCAAGATCGTGCTGTTTTCCGACATCGTCGCCAGCGACGTGCCTGACGACGCGCATTTCGACCGCGACCTGATGGGCTATTTCCCTGACCGGATGACGAAGAAATATGCGGCCGAGATCCATGGCCACCGGCTGCGCCGCGAAATCATCGCCCGCGTCGTCGCCAACGATCTCGTCAATCGCGGCGGACCGTCATTCGTCAACCGGCTGCAGGAAGCCACGGGGCGCAGCGCGGCCGACGTGGTGCGCACCTTCGCCGTGGTGCGCGACGGCTTCGCGTTGCCGGCGCTCCATCGGGAGATCGATGCGCTGGACAGCCACATCGACGGCCAGGCGCAGCTCGATCTCTACCAGTCCGTCAGCCGGCTTATCTTCGTGACCAGCGGCTGGTATCTGAAGAACGATGCCGGCACCGCAGCGCTCGGCCAGCGCATTGCCGAACTGCAAGAGGCGCGCATGGCGCTGGAGCCGAAGCTGCTCTCGCTGCTGCCGGCCTTCTCGCGCGAGCGGGTCGAGGAGAGGCGGTATGGCCTGTTCAAGGCCGGCGCCCCGGAAAAGCTCGCCGGGCAGCTGGCAATGGCCGATGTGGCGGGACTGATCCCCGACATCGCACTGACGGCGCGCACGGCCAATGCCGACGTCGTCGCCTCGGCCAAGGCGTTCTTCGCCGTCAGCGATGCCTTCCGCATTCCGCGCGTCGAAGAGGCGGCGCGTTCTATCACGCCGTCGGACTATTACGACCAGCTGGCGCTGTCGCGCGCCACCGACACGATCGGCGCGGCGCGGCGCGGCATCGCGGTGGCGGCTCTCGCCGGCCATGCCGGGACGGCGGATCCTGTGGCGGCCTGGCTGGAAGCCGGCGGCGAGCGCGTGGCGCGCATTCGCGAGCGGCTGCAGGCGCTGACCGAAGGCGGGGATATCACCGTGTCCAGGCTGTCGGTGGCTTCGGGGCTGATGAGCGATCTGACGGGGATGTGAGGCTCGGGACTTTGCCCTCCCCCTTGTGGGGAGGGTCGCTGCGAAGCAGCGGGGTGGGGGTGCGGCACCGACCCCACCCGGACCTTCGGTCCGACGTCCCCACAAGGGGGAGGTAGAGGCGCGGCGCCTTTCTTCGCGTCTCTATGCAGGTAGACAGCGGCGACATCCAGGTGAGGGGCAGCGCGAATCTTTGGCGGTTTGCATGAGCATTCGAAACATGCAGACATGGCGTCCGACAAGCGCGGTGTCCGGGGGAATCATCATGGCGGCGGTAGATGCAGTGCAGCGGGCATCCGGGCGTGGCATCTGGGGATGGATGTTCTTCGACTGGGCGGCGCAGCCGTTTTTCACCGTCGTCACCACCTTCATCTTCGGGCCTTATTTCGTCTCGCGCATGGCGAGCGATCCGGTCTCAGGCCAGGCGGCCTGGGGCTACGGCATCGCTGTTGCGGGCCTGGTCATTGCCGTTTTGTCGCCCATCCTCGGCTCGATTGCCGACCAGACCGGGCCGCGCAAGCCGTGGATTGCGTTCTTCGCCTCGATCAAGATCATCAGCCTTTGCCTGCTATGGTTCGCCGCTCCCGGCTCGAACCTTTTCCTGGTGGTGCTGTTCTTTTCTCTCGCTTCGGTCGCGGCGGAATTCTCGACCGTGTTCAACGATTCGATGATGCCGCGCCTGGTGCCGAAGAGCGAGATCGGCCACGTCTCCAACATTGCCTGGGGACTTGGTTATCTCGGCGGCATGATCGCGCTGATCTTTGTCGTCGCCTGTCTGGCGGGTTCGTCGGAGACCGGCAAGACGATCATCGGCATCGACCCGCTCTTTGGGCTCGACCCGAAACTCGGCGAGGACGCGCGCGCCACCGGGCCGCTGTCGGCTGGCTGGTATTTCCTGTTCATCCTGCCGATGTTCTTCTTCACGCCGGACGCCATCAAAGGCATTCCGATCGGGCCGGCGGTGCGCGAGGGGCTGTCGGAGCTGAAGTCGACGCTGACTGAAGTGCGCCGGCGCAAAGGCATCTTCCGCTTCCTTGTCGCCCGCATGATTTATCAGGACGGCGTCAATGCGCTGCTCGCTTTGGGCGGCACCTTTGCGGCAGCGATGTTCCATTGGTCGATCACCGAGATCGGCATGTTCGGCATTATTCTCAACGTCGTCGCCATCGTCGGCTGCCTGGTTGCCGCATGGCTGGACACCGCGCTTGGCTCCAAGACCATCGTGATGATTTCGCTCGTCCTGCTCAGCATCGCCACCATCGGCATCGTTTCGACCGGGCCAGGCTACACGCTGTTCGGCGCCTGGATGATGCCGGGAGCCGATAGTGGCGGCCTGTTCGGCACGGCGGCGGAAAAGGCCTACATTTTCTATGGCCTGTTGATCGGGCTGGCGTTCGGACCGGTGCAGGCGTCGTCACGCTCCTACATGGCGCGCAGCGTGACCGCAGCCGAATCCGGCCGCTATTTCGGCATCTATGCGCTGGCCGGAAGGGCGACGAGTTTCCTGGCGCCGTTCATGGTGGCGTCGATCACGCTCGCCAGCGGCTCGGCGCGGCTGGGCATGGCGGCAATCGTGCTGTTCCTCGGCGTGGGGATCGCGATATTGATCTGGACGCCGTACCCGGCGGATCAGCCGGTGGAATAGCGCGGCTCTTCCTTCTCCCCTTGTGGGAGATGGTGTCGCCGCAGGCGACGGATGAGCGGTGTTCCAGAAGACACCAACGTCTCACTCCGCTGAAACACCCCTCATCCGCCTCGGCGCCTAATGCCTAAAATGCCTCACGCCCGCAAACACCATGGCGATGCCATGTTCATCCGCGGCGGCGATGACGTCGTCGTCGCGCATCGAGCCGCCGGGCTGGATCACCGCCGTGGCGCCGGCTTCGATGGCTGAGATCAGCCCGTCGGCGAAAGGGAAGAAAGCGTCGGAGGCGACCACCGAGCCCTTGGTCAACGGCTCCGCGAGGCCAGCTGCTTCCGCCGCGTCGAGCGCCTTGCGTGCGGCGATGCGCGAGGAATCGACGCGGCTCATCTGGCCGGCGCCGATGCCGACCGTGGCGCCGTCCTTGGCGTAAACGATGGCGTTCGACTTGACGTGCTTGGCGATGCGGAAAGCGAATTTGAGGTCGGCCATCTCGGCCGCCGTCGGCGCGCGCTTGGTCACCACCTTGAGCTCGAGATCGTCGACCACCGCGTTGTCGCGGCCCTGGACGAGCATGCCGCCAGCGACGGATTTCACAGTGATGCCGCCGGCGTGCGGATCGGGCAGACCGCCGGTGACCAGCAGTCGCAAATTCTTTTTGGCGGCGATGATGCGGACAGCGTCCTCCGACGCGTCCGGCGCAATGATCACCTCGGTGAAGGTTTTTACGATCTCCTGAGCCGCTTCGGTATCGAGGATGCGGTTCATGGCAACGATACCGCCAAAGGCCGAAACCGGGTCGCAGGCCAGCGCTCTCGCATAGGCAGCAGCCAGCGAAGCGTCCTCGGCGACGCCGCACGGGTTGGCGTGCTTGATGATGGCAACGGCGGCGCAGCGGTTGGGATCGAACTCGCCGACCAGCTCGAAGGCGGCATCGGTGTCGTTGATGTTGTTGTAGGACAGCTGCTTGCCCTGCAACTGGCGAGCCGTGGCGACCCCGGGCCGCTTGTCGCCATTGACGTAGAAGCCGGCGCTCTGATGCGGGTTCTCGCCATAGCGCATGACGCTTTCCAGCCTGCCGCCGAAGGCGCGCCAGGTCGGGTGCTCGATCTCAAGCGTTTCGGCGAACCAGCCGGAGATCGCCGCATCGTAGCTGGCGGTGCGGGCAAAGGCCTTGGCCGCCAGCTTCTGGCGGAAATCCAGCGACAGCGAGCCGATGTTCATCTCCAGCGCGTTCAGCACCGAGGCGTAGTCGCCGGGATCGGTGACGATGGCGACATAGGCGTGATTCTTGGCCGAAGCGCGGATCATCGCCGGGCCGCCAATGTCGATGTTCTCGACAACAGCGGCATAGTCGGCGCCGGAACGGCGGACCTCCTCGAACGGGTAGAGATTGCAGACGAGCAGATCGATCGGCTCGATGCGGTGATCGTGCATCGCCTTGGCGTGTTCGGGATCGTCGCGCACGCCGAGCAGTGCGCCATGCACCGACGGGTGCAGCGTCTTGACGCGGCCGTCCATGATCTCGGGAAAGCCTGTCAGTTCCGAGACGTCACGCACCGCCAGCCCCGCCTCGGCGATCGCCTTTGCCGTACCTCCGGTCGAGACCAGCTCGACGCCGGCCGCGACCAGCCCTTTGGCGAAGTCGGTCAGGCCGGTCTTGTCGAAGACGGAAAGCAGGGCGCGGCGGACCGGAACGAGGTCGGGTGCCGGAATGTTCTTAGCGGCGACGGCCATGGGCTGGCGGCCTTTCAGGGCTGATTGGAGAGCGTTGCCGGGCCGTAGCACATGAGGTCAGGAAATCAAGCCGGAAGCTCGATCAAGCCGGCGCCGGCAACGGCGCTCAGCTGTTCTCGGGATAGCCGGCGATGCCGGTGCGCGTGAGCTGCCAATGCACCTCGGCGATCTCCGAGGCCTTGAAGGCGAGCACGATCTGGCGGCTGCGGCGTGGGCCGCCAAGGCCGGCGAAATAGATCGATTCCTCGACCTCCGGCACCACTTCGGTGCAGGTGAACACCCAGGTGTCGGCCTGGTCGGCGGTCAGCACCAGGCGGTCATGCTCGTCCTGCAAAAGGTTGATATCAGGGTGGATGTGGAAGCGCACCACGACGAAGTCGCGGCCATTGTTGCGGATCGCCGCACCGCCCGGGCGGAGGAAGCGATCCCTGCCGGCGAGCACATTGCCCTCGCTCGACAGTTTCAGCTCGCGCTCATGCAGGAAGCCAAAGCGCTGCATATAGCCGTCATGGCGGGCGATGAAGCCTTGCGTGCCCTTCTGGTCGATGCGCTTGCAAGGCACATGCTGCGGGCCGCCGAGCAAGGGCGAGCCGAGCAGGTCGTTGACGCGCAGCGAATGGGAAAACCGCGCCGACGAGGTGTCGTTGATGGTGGCGGTCGAATGCGCCGCGGTGGCACGGGCCAGCGGTCGGAACTCGGCGGCGCCATAGGTGTCGATGCCGGCATTGACGATATAATGCTGGCGACCGGACGAGAGTTCGAAGGCCAGGCAACCGGCATGCGCGGCGTTGGACACATCGACGGCCGGCGACGGGCCGGTATCGGCAATCACCGTCACGCCGCCCATCGACAGGCGCTCATAGCCGGAATGCGGCGCGTGCAGCAGCGGCGCGCCGGCGGTGTCGTCGTGGCGCAAGATGGTGGCTATACGGTCGTGGATGGTGGCGCCCATGCCGTTGAAGCGGGCCAGGCTGCCATCCTGATGGCGGAAGAAACGGAGCGCCGGCAGCATGCGGTCGATGGCGCCCATCAGGGCTGCCGGTGGCGTTTCGGCCTGGTTAGCATAGGTCTGGCGCAGCGGCAGGAGATCGGCGAGCAGTTCGAGAACCGCCATCGGGTTGCGCGAAATATGGCCGCCGTCGGGAAGGATCTGGCGGTCGAGTTCTTCCGCCAGGTTGCGGGTGGCGCCGCGCAGTGCCGAGGCCGGCGCCGGCAGCGACAGCGCGGCGAAGGCAAGCGCGATGCGAGCGCGCAGCCTGTCCTTGCCGTCCGGCATCTCGCGCGCCATCGAGCGGAGATAGCGGATCTGCACGGCGAGCGATTTCAGGAAGGCGCGATAGAACGGAAATTCGGCCCCTTGTAGGACAACCGAGGAGTGTTGCAACCAGGCAATGACTCGCTTGGCGGTGGTGCCGGGCTCCCAGGCTATGCCGGAAATCTGGTTGCCATGCATGGCGATCCAGTCGGAGACAAGCGCGCGTGCATTGGCGGCGGCCAGCTCGGTGCCGGCGGCGCGCATATGGCGCAGCCAGCGAAAGCCGTGCAGCGTCTTCACCCAGCCGCGATTGGCGACATCGATCTGGAATGGCGATTTGCCGCCGGTCTCGACGAGGTGTCCCGACAGCGGATAGCGGCCATAGTAGATCTCGAGCGCGATCTGCGGATCGGCGAGCCTGAGGTCGGGCGGTGCAATCAGGACGCGTTCGGGCGTGCGCCCGGAATAGCGCCAGCGATAGACTGGCCCTGCGCGAAGGCGCCGGCGCGTCTTGCGCCAAAACTCCTTAGCGACAAGCGTCCACAGACGTGTCGTGCTGCCGGCAGCCAGTGCCAAAACCCCTCCTCGTCGCCTGGAGATAGAGCATGCTGTCGCCCGAAAACCGCGTCGCAGGTTTCGGCATCATGTTCCGGTACCCCAGCACAAGCTTATATGATTCAAGAACTTGTGCGAAGTCGAATTCCGCCGACGTGAAGCGCCTCACGCTGCCGGCCACCGACCCACCCCGAAAAAAGTCAAGTGCTTCGCGGGGTTAAGCCTGGCAATCCGGCACTCACTTGCGGTTGTGGCGAGACCGAAATTCGCTGGGCGAACAGCTTTCGCGGTCGCGAAACAGACGGGAGAAATAGAAGGCGTCGTGGATGCCGACGGCGGCCGCAATGGACTCGATGGGCGAATCGGAGGCGGCCAGCATCTGTTTGGCGCGGTCGAGCCTCGTGCGCAGTTGGAAGGCCTTGGGCGACATGCCGGCTGCCCGCGCAAATCTGCGCCGCAAGGTTGCCGGCGACATCGAGAATTTCGCGGCGAAGGCATCGAGATCCACCGGGTCGCACGCGCAGCGGCGCAATTCGTCGATGATGGGCTGCATGTCGGCATGCTGGAAGCCGGGATTTCGTTGACGGTTGTTCCAATCCATTGCCTGGCGGGCAGCACGCACGACGATGCGATGCATCGTGGCGGCGGCTTCTGCCTGGCTCAGCATCGTATCGAGCGACAGCTCACCATGCAGCCTGTCGAACAGCCGCTGCATTTTGCCGAGGTCGCGCAAGGGGACGATAGGGGCGTCCTCGGCAATCAGCCGCAGCCGGGTGAAATCGCGTATCAAGGCGCCGTCGAAGAGCGCCCAGCGTTCGAGCCAGCCCGATGCGTCCGGCCCGTAGGAATGCATCCTCCCGGGAAGCAGCCAGAACAGGGCCGGCGCTTGGATCGTCTGCATGCCGGCAGTCTTGGTTTCAAGCCAGCCTTGACCGTTCTCAATCAGCACCACGGCGAATTCCGGCAATTTGCGCGCTTGGATCGCCTGCGTGACGCGATGCCGACCAATCCCTGTAACCGACAGGCCGCCGGCCGCGGCCGGTGCGGATCTGTAGAGCGCGTAAGAGAGATCGTTCATGAGCGAAAAGTCCATGGCTTCGTTCCGTCCATGGGCGAGCGTGCGAACAGTATGGCATTTCCAGCTAAGGATGGAAAATCGCAGGTGGCTGAAATGTCAAGCTCAACAGGTGGCACGCAACGACGGATTCCTGTTGCGTCAATCGATCTGAACGCCAACGGCAAGATATTATCGATGGCGCCGAACCGGTTAGGTCATCTCGTGCCAACCGACGCCGGGGTCGGCATCGATGCCATTCGCGGCCTCCTTGCCGAGCAAGGCTATGTCTGGCTGAAAGGTATGCTGCCGCGCCGCGACGTCATCGATTTTCGCGGCTGGGTGTTTTCATATCTGGCCGACACCGGCTTGCTGCAGCCCGGGTCCGATCCCGCGCTTGGCCTGGCGGCGGCCGCCGGCACGTTCGACCGTCAGCTCGCCGATCGCCGGTTGATGGCGCTGGTTCGCTCCACCGCCTATGAAGGGTTCTGCGCACAGCCCCTGATGGCCCGGCTGATGGATGCGTTCGTCGGCGGGCTGTCCTATTTGCACAAGCGCAAGATCATGCGTTTCACCCAACCGGGCACCACTGTGGCGACGCCGGCGCATTACGACCTCGTCTATCTGCGCGGCGGCACCAGCCGCATCGTCACTGCCTGGATCCCGATCGGCGACGTTCCCGTCGACATGGGCGGCCTGGTCTATCTCGAGGGATCGCACGCCATCGGCCTCGACATGGAGGCCCGGTTCGCCAGGGAAAATGCCGGGCTGAGCCCGCAGGAGCGCATCAGCGCCTACAACAGGAACATGAGCGAGGGCGGCTGGGTGTCGAAGGACCTGCCCGACATGGCGGAGCGGTTCGATACACGCTGGCTGATCGCGGATTTCGAGGCCGGCGATGTCGTCCTCCACTCGCCCTACATGATCCACGCCTCGACGACCAACCAGAGCGCGGAGGGGCGTATCCGGCTCTCCACCGATATCCGCTACCAGAATGTCGATGATGAGATCGATGCAAGGTGGGGGAAGCACTGGTCCTTGGACGACATGCTTTAGGCATGTCGTCGCGTCGGAGTCAGGCCAGTCGTCGCATGCGGGCGGCGAAGAAGCCGTCCAGGCCGGAAACCCCTGGCGAACCAAGGTCAAGATCGGCGGGTGTGGTGCGCAGCGTGCCTTGCGGGGTCAGGAAGGCGTCGATGCCAGCGATTTCGCCGGGCTGCAGCGGATCGTCGGCGACGGTCTTGTTGCCGGCCAGAAAGGCGCGATACAGATCCTCGCCTTCGATCGGGTCCAGCGAACAGTTGGAAAAAACAATCCGGCCGCCCGGTTTGACCAAAGTGACGGCGCGGGCGAGCAGCTTTGCTTGCAGATCGGCTAGCTTTTCGACGTCGGCTACCGGCTTGGTCCATGGCACGTCCGGGTGGCGCCGAACCGTGCCGGTGGAAGAGCAGGGCGCGTCGAGCAGGACGGCGTCGAAAAGCTCCGCCGGCTGGTATTTCAGCAGATCGGCCTGCACGATCTCGGCGGACAGCCCAAGCCGTTCGAGGTTCTGCGTCAGCCGCGCCAGCCGGTTCTTCGAGGTGTCCAAGGCGGTGACTTTGGCGCCGGCAAGGATAAGCTGAGCGGTCTTGCCGCCGGGGGCGGCGCAGAGGTCGGCGACGCGTAATCCTTTGACATCGCCGAACAGCCGCGCCGGAAAACTGGCGGCGGCGTCCTGGACCCACCATGCGCCTTCGCTGAAGCCCGGCAGTTCGGTGACGGAGGCGCTGAGCTTTTCCACTCGCACCGTGCCGGTCGGCAGCACGATGCCGCCGAACTTTTCGGCCCACAATTCGGGATCGGCCTTGACCGTGAAATCGACCGGCGCCTCAACGCGATGCGCCGCCAGGATCTGTCTGGTCATCTCGGCGCCATAGGCGGCCTTCAGCCGGTCGGAGAACCATTTTGGCGCCTCGTCGGTGGCGGCAAGAGCTGCCGGCAGTTCGGTCTCCTTGGCGCGCACCAAAGTGCGCAGCACGCCATTAACGAGGCCGGAAAAGCGCTGCGTGCGTGGGTCCGACTTGGCGTGGGTCACAGCCAAATCGACGGCGGCGCTGTCGGGGATGTCGAGGAACAGGATCTGCGCCGCCGCAACATGCAGGATGTGCGACAAAGCTGTGGCGTTGGGCGGCAGCGGCTTTTCAAGGCGGCGGGCGAGGAGCCCGGCAATGGTCATGCGGTAGCGCAGCGCGGTCACCAGCATGGCGCGCACCAGGCCGCGGTCGCGCAGGTCGAGCACTTTGTATTGCGGATGGCCGTTCTCGTGGTCGGTCAGCCCGTCGAGCGGCGTCTTGGCGTCGATAACGGCGGCCAGCAGCCGCGCCGCTGCCTTGCGCGCGGCGAGGCCGGCGACGAATTCGTCCGAGCTGTTTTCGCGATCGCCTGAATGTGCGGGCCGGGGTCTGGCGCCGCTCACGACCACGGACCTTTGGGTCCGGTCGGATTGCGGCCCCACGGATTGGCTTTCGGCTTGGCCGGTTTGGTCGGCGGCGTGGGGCGTGCTGCCTTGCCCCACGGACCTTGCTCGGCATCGGCCGGCAATTCTTCGATCGGCGCCTGGCGCGGCGCCGGCTGGCGGCCTGCCATGTCGCGCGCCATCGCCCGCAGCGCGGCGATGCGGTTGTCGGTGTTCGGGTGGGTCGAAAACAGGCTGTCCATTCGCTCGCCGTGAAGAGGATTAATGATGAAGAGATGCGCGGTCGCGGGATTGCGTTCGGCATCCGGGTTGCGGATGCGTTCGGCGCCGCGGGCGATCTTGTCAAGCGCTGATGCCAGCCAAAGCGGATTTCCAACGATTTCGGCGCCGCGCCGGTCGGCCTCGTATTCGCGGGTGCGGCTGACCGCCATCTGCACGATCATGGCGGCGAAGGGCGCGACAAGCATCGCCACCAGCACGCCGACAAAGCCGAACGGGTTGTTGTTGTCGCGGCTGCCGCCGAAGAAGAAGGCGAAATTGCCGAGCATCGAGATGGCGCCGGCGAGTGTCGCGACAATGGTCATGGTCAGCGTGTCGCGATGCTGGATGTGGGCCAGCTCATGCGCCATGACTGCCGCCACCTCCTCATGCGAAAGGCGCTCCAGCAGCCCGGTCGAGGCCGCGACCGCGGCGTTCTCTGGATTGCGGCCGGTGGCGAAGGCGTTCGGCTGCGGATTGTCGATCAGATAGGTCTTGGGCATCGGCAGGCCGGCCTGCTTGGCCAGCGCCTCGACGATGGCGTGGAATTCGGGTGCGTTCCTGGCATCGACCTCGACGGCGCGGTTCATCGAAAGCACCATCTTGTCGGCATTCCAGTAGCTGAACAGATTGGTGCCCGCGGCGACCAGGAAGGCGATCATCATGCCGCCGGTGCCGCCGATCAGAAAACCGACGCCCATGAACAGCGCCGTCATCGCGGCCAGGAGCATGGTGGTGCGTAGCGTGCTCATCATCTGCTCCCTGTGCGGCCGTGGCAAAAAAAGGTCGATCGGGGTGAACTCATGGCTATATGATGGGAAACGCCGCCCTTCGTTTCAATCCGCCCGGACTATCGCATGACCGACCAACCCAGCAAAGCTGATGCCGACCGGGAGAAGGACCTGACGCCGGCGGCCAGCCGGGCGCTGGCTGAAGCCGAGGCGCGCCGTGAAGCGTATCGCCAGAAGGAAGCTGCGTTGCCGAAGGAAATCGGCGGCCGCGGCGGCAAGGAACCCGGCCGCTACGGCGACTGGGAAGTGAAGGGACTGGCTAGCGATTTCTAGGGGTTCAGGAACGGAAGAACTGGGGAACTGGTGAACTGAAGAGTTGAAGAAAAAGGCGCATAGCAGTCCTCCAGTCCTCCAGTCCTCCAGTCCTCCAGTTCCTCAGGCCGCGCTGCGCCGTGCCCCCAGCGTCATCCAGCCGCTGTCATCGATGGCGATGGAGACGGTTTCGTAGCCGCCAATCGAGTTGTGCTGAGTCGTCATTGGATGCTGGTGAGTGGCGCTGATCACCATCACCGACGCGCCCGCTGCTTCCGCCGCCGCGATACCGGCCGGTGCGTCCTCGAAGACCAGACAGTCGCCGATATCGACGCCGAGCCGTTTTGCCGCCAGCAGGAAACAGTCGGGCGCCGGCTTGCCGTGCGACACATCCTCGGCCGCGACCACCAAGGCGGGAACCGGGATGCCGGCGGCCCGCATGCGCAGCAGCGCCAACGGGCGCGGCGCCGAGGTGACGATCGCCCAGCGCTCTGGCGGCAAAGCGTTGAGGAACGGCACGGCGCCGGCGATCGGCAGCACGCCTTCGACATCGTCCGACTCGGCCTGCAACAGCACAAACGCCTCATGAACAGGGTCGAGGCCGGGAAGCGCCAGCCTGGTGATGGTCTCGACCGCCCGCACGCCATGGATCGTCGGCAGGAAGGCTTCGACGTCGACACCGTGCTTAAGCGCCCACGCCGCCCAGACGCGCTCGGCCGAGGCGATCGAATTGAGCACCGTGCCATCCATATCGAACAGGAACGCGGCGAATTTTCTGCCTGCAAACATCAGGTTTTCCAAGGGGGTTAGGGATCGTTTCGGGAGGGTCGAAACATGTCGTGCGACCGTAACGTCGCCACGCCTGCCTGGGAAGCTGCGGGAGAGCCTTTTCGATAGTTCCAGGGAACCATGGTCCCGCCTCTGGCGTTTTGAGCATACTGTTTTCCACGGGATCGAAGGGGCAATCATTGTGCTGATCCGGCTCGGCTACGAAATCGCCATTGAATGCGTCGGCGCCACGCCGGTCATCTCGCTGCTTGATATCCACAGGGATCGTCAGGCCGACATCAAACGGCAGACGCGCGTGCTGACGTCGCCTTCAGTGCCGAGCAAGGTCTATCACGATCTGTTCGGCAATACCTGCCGCCGCTTCACCGCACCCGCCGGCAGTTTCCGCATTCTCTATGACGCAGCCGTCGAGGACAGCGGGGAGCCTGACGCGGTCAACACGCTGGCCAGGGAAGTGCCGGTGGCGGAACTGCCGGACGACGTGCTCGGCTACCTCCTCGGCAGCCGCTATTGCGAGACCGATCATCTGAGCAGTCTGGCCTGGCAGCTTTTCGGCCATGTTCCCTCCGGCTGGGCGCGGGTGCAGGCGATCGTCGACTATGTCCACAACCGGCTGTCCTTCGGCTATGGCTATGCGCGGTCGACGCGCACCGCAGCCCAAGCGCATGAGGAGCAGGTTGGTGTATGCCGCGACTTCGCCCATCTGGCGATCACGCTCTGCCGCTGCATGAACATCCCGGCCCGCTATGTGAACGGTTATCTCGGCGACATCGGCGTACCGGCCGACCCGGCGCCGATGGATTTTTCGGCCTGGATGGAAGTGTTCCTCGACGGCAAATGGTACACGTTCGACCCGCGTCATAATCGTCCGAGGATAGGCCGCGTCGTCATCGCGCGCGGTCGTGATGCCACGGATGTCCCGCTGCTGCACAGCTTCGGCCCGCACCAACTTTCGCTGTTCAAGGTCTGGACCTACGAGCAGGAAGGCAATCTGTTCAACCCGCCCTATCACGGCGTCGACAAGACGGTGAGCGCGCGGACGCTGGCGTGACCGGATTCTGATCCGCTTCGACACACAATCCGGAAATGGAAAAGGCCGCCGCTTCTTGACGAAGCCGGCGGCCTTCCGTGTTTCCGTCCGTGGCGCGGCCAATGGCGGCGACCGAGGTCACCCGCCGCGCTTATCGCGCCTTAACGGGAAGACTGCTTCCCGAAAGTGCAATCCGCTGAGGCCACGTTCTGGAAAACGAAATCACTCGACATCGGATCACCTCCTTTCGATTTGTTGAACACGTACAGATGATGGGGTGCGTTGCAGCAAAAAACAAGATGCCGATTTGAAATAGCTTGCGAGCCGCCTTTTGCGCCGGGTTGCGAAGAGCCGCGCGGGCGGGCAAAATCCATGCAAGGTGGATTGTCAGGACTCGGGAGGATGGCCATGGAGGCAGCCGAGAAGGCCGCGCGCATCGTGCGAACGGTGATCGAAACGCTGAAGCCGGGTTTTGCGGTCAAGCTGTGGACCGGCGAGCGGATCGGTCCCGCCACCGGGCCCGTGCTCACCATCAACGACCAGGACATCGTCTGGCAGGTGGTGAAGCGGCCATCACTGTCGACGCTGATCGAGATGTGGATCTCCAAGACGATAGACATCGAAGACGGGACGATTTTCGATTTTTATGCACTGCCGTCGCAAGGCAAGCTCAGGACCAAGCTCAAGTCGCTGCCGAAGCTGGCGATCCTGCGCGACCTGCCGGCGGTGCTCCTGTCACGCAAGCAGATGAGTGCACGCACCGATCTGTCGGGTCGCAACCCCTATGTCAGCGGGTCGAGCCAGGAGGCGATCCAGCATCACTACGACATTTCGAATGCCTTTTACCGGCTCTTCCTCGACGAGCGCATGGTCTACAGCTGCGGCTACTTTAAGGATTTCGCCGATGGCATCGACCAGGCGCAGGCCGACAAGCTCGACCATATCTGCCGCAAGCTCAGGCTGAAATCGGGCGAAAAGCTGCTCGACATCGGCTGCGGCTGGGGCGCCATGCTGATCCATGCGGCCAAAAATTACGGCGTCGTCGGCCATGGCGTGTCGCTGTCGCAGGCGCAGACCGATCTCGCCCGCGAGCGCATCCGCGCCGAAGGGCTGCAGGACCGCATCACCATCGAGATCAAATCCTATGCGGAACTCAAAGGCTCCTTCGACAAGATATCGTCGATCGGCATGTTCGAGCATCTCGGCCTCGCCAACCACGCTACCTATTTCAAGACCATCCATCGCTTGCTGAAGCCCGGCGGCATCTATCTGCACCACGCCATCACCAGGCGAAGCAAGGGCGACTTGAAGAAAACCTTGCGCAAGGGGCCGGAGTTCAAGGCGCTGCTCAAATACATTTTCCCAGGCGGCGAACTCGACACGATCGGCATGACGCTGGGCAATCTGGAGGCGCATGGCTTCCTGGTCTACGACGTCGAGAATCTGCGCGAGCACTATGCGCGCACCTGCCGGCTGTGGGCCGAGCGGCTACAGGCTCGCTTCGACGAGGCGGTCGCCGAAGTCGGCGAGGCCAAGGCACGGCTGTGGCTGCTTTATCTCACCGGCTGCTCGATCACCTTCGAGCGCGCCTCGGCGCAGATTTTTCAGACCGTCGTCACCAAACGCGCACGCGGCCCGAGCGGGCTGCCGCCGACACGGGCGGATCTGTATCGGTAGAGATAGGATTCGGGGCCGAACCCCACGCTTTCCAAGGTCTGCGATTCGCTGCCTCGCGGTAGAGGCCTACACGAACCGCATCGGCGCGCCGATCTCGACGCGGGCAGGCCTGTCCACAGTGCAATAGACGCCGAGATTATGGGCGTTGTGGCGGACCAGATTGCGCAGGATGCCGGGATCGTGGTCGAAGCCGTCCTGGCTGATGATGGTGAAGCCGCAGCGGCGGCACGGCTCCGAGACGGTCACCAGCAGGTCGCCGATGGCAAGCTTGCGGCCAATCCATTCGGTCTCGGGAAACGAGCTTTCGACCGCCGCCATGTCGATAACGATGTTGGGGCGGAAGCGGCGCGGATCGGGAATGCCTTCGGGGTGCAGCGCCTTGAGCCGGGCCAGCGATGCGGTGGTCAAGAGATGGATCGGCGCTTTGCGGTAGCGCGCCGCGGTCAGCGGGCCGGTGTAGCCGGGAGCGTTGTCCTGGCTGAACGGCCGGATCGAGGCGGCGAAGCCGAGATAGGTCGAGACGGCGCTGTCGCATTCAGCGCCCGGCGCTACCAGCCAGTCGCCGTCGGGAACGGCGATCTCCAGCTTGCGGTCCTTGCTCAGCCGGGTGCGGATGCGCGGCACCTTGTGCCACTTGGCGTCGCGGTCGGGCCGCGCGATCTCATTGTCCGAGACATCGACAAGGCCGAACAGCCGGTCGCCGTCGATGGTTTCAAGGCCGACCGAAATGGCGTCCTGGCGTTCGCCGGCAAGCGAACTTGCAGGGTAACGCCAGAGCTCCGTGACTGCGCCCAGTGCAGCAATCAAATCCCCTCAGCCCTTCTTGTTCTGGCGGTTGGCGATCAGATCATCGACCACGGCCGGATCGGCCAGTGTCGAGGTATCGCCGAGCGCGGAAAAATCGTCCTCGGCGATCTTGCGCAGGATACGGCGCATGATCTTGCCGGAGCGGGTTTTCGGCAGTCCGGGCGCGAACTGCAGCTTGTCGGGCGAGGCGATGGCGCCGATCTCCTTGCGGACATGGGCCACGAGCTCCTTGCGCAGTTCCTCGCTCGGCTCCACGCCTTTCATCAAGGTAACGTAGCTGTAGATGCCCTGGCCCTTGATGTCGTGGGGATAGCCGACGACAGCTGCTTCCGACACCTTCTCATGGCTGACGAGCGCCGATTCGACCTCGGCCGTTCCCATGCGGTGGCCGGAAACGTTGATGACGTCGTCGACGCGGCCGGTGATCCAGTAATAGCCGTCGGCGTCGCGGCGACAGCCGTCACCGGTGAAGTATTTACCCTTGTAGGTGGAGAAATAGGTCTGCACGAAGCGGTCATGATCGCCATAGACCGTGCGCATCTGGCCGGGCCAGGAATCGGCGATGCAGAGATTGCCGTCGGCCGCCCCTTCCAGCACCCTACCTTCGCCGTCGACCAGCTGCGGCCTGATGCCGAAGAAGGGCCGCGTCGCCGAACCAGCCTTGAGGTCGGTGGCGCCGGGCAGCGGCGTGATCAGGATGCCGCCGGTCTCGGTCTGCCACCAGGTGTCGACGATCGGCACCTTGCCGTTGCCGACGATGTTGAAATACCACTCCCAGGCTTCCGGATTGATCGGTTCGCCGACCGAGCCCAGCACGCGCAGCGACTTGCGCGAGGTCTTCTTCACCGGTTCGTCGCCGGCGCCCATCAGCGCGCGCAGCGCCGTCGGCGCGGTGTAGAAGATGTTGACCTTGTGCTTGTCGATGACTTCCCAGAAGCGCGACTGCGAGGGGTAGTTCGGCACGCCCTCGAACATCAGCGTGGTGGCGCCGTTGGCGAGCGGGCCATAGACGATATAGCTGTGGCCGGTGACCCAACCGACATCGGCGGTGCACCAGTAGATATCGCCATCATGGTAGTCGAAGACATATTGGTGGGTCATCGCGACATAGACGAGATAGCCGGCGGTGGTGTGCAGCACTCCCTTCGGCTTGCCGGTCGAGCCTGAGGTATAGAGGATGAACAGCGGATCCTCGGCCTTCATCTTCTCCGGCTTGCAGTCGCCTTTCACCGTGGCGATCTCGTCATGGTACCAGATGTCGCGTCCCTGGACCCAGCCGGTCTTGCCGCCGGTGCGGCGAACGACGACCACCTTATCGACCTTGGTGCCGGCCTTGGCGGCGATTTCGATCGCTCTGTCGGTGTTTTCCTTCAGCGGGATCGGCTTGCCGCCGCGCAGGCCTTCGTCGGCGGTGATGACGAAGGTCGACTTGCAGTCATTGATGCGGCCGGCCAGCGCGTCCGGTGAAAAGCCGCCGAAGACGATCGAGTGGATGGCGCCGATGCGGGTGCAAGCCAGCATCGCGTAGGCCGCTTCCGGGATCATCGGCATGTAGATGGTGACGCGGTCGCCCTTCCTGACGCCGTGCTTCTTCATCACATTGGCGAGCCGGCAGACATGCTCGTAGAGCTCGTTATAGGTGATCTTCTTGTCGTCGTAGGGATTGTCGCCTTCCCAGATGATGGCTGTCTGGTTGCCGCGCTTCTTCAAATGGCGGTCGATGCAGTTGTAGGAGACGTTGGTTTCGCCGTCCTCGAACCATTTGATCGAGACCTTGCCCTCGAAGGAGGTGTTCTTGACCTTGCTGAACGGCTTGAACCAGTCGATGCGCTTGCCGTGCTTGCCCCAGAACTTGTCCGGATTCTTCACGCTGTCAGCATACCATTTGAGGTAGGTGTCATTGTCGATCAGCGCATTCTTCTTCCACGCCGGCTGGACGCGGTGGATCTTCACCTCGGACATGTCTTCACTTTCCTCCCAAACCACCCCGCCGGCTTGACCACAGCCAGGATCACGGCGACGCAGCCGCGAATTCGGCGGCATTATTAACAGTTCCGCGCTGACGGCAACATTAGACGTTGGATTCGCGTGGCGGGATGCCGCAGCTCCCGTCTCGGTTGTATCAGCACTCGGCAGCGGTCGCTGCTAACTGCATGTTTTCGTGCATAAAACCCGACTGGGATCAGGAAAATCATAGACAGTTAAGGAACGGCGCGCACAATTCGGTGTTGGGAGGAATGGAGAATCAACTAGGCCAAGGGGCTGTCATGCGCGATCATTCCGAAATGGACCTGATGCTCAAGGGGTATGGCCTGACCACGGCCAAGATTCTATACCATTTTCCCGACCACCCGCATCTGCTGCAGAGCTTCATCTGGCAGGATTACGATCTGGCGCCGAAGTTTCCGGTGCTGATCAAGTTCATCGAGTTTTGGAAGGCCAGGCTCGACGGGCCGCTGCATTCGATCAGCTACACGCACCAGAAGCTGATCGCGCCGAACGAATGGCGGAAGGTGGATGGGGAGTTCGTGCTGCACTGAGCGGCAGTATAGCTGAACTCCCCCGCGAGGGGGGAGATTGGCAGCTTCAACGTCGGCGATCACACCGCAGGCGGGTTCAGCCGGGCGAAACCTTCCTGGCGGTGATAGGGGAAGTACGGGTAGGGCGCGGTCACTTCGCTTGCCTTGTCGAGCTTTTTGACCTGCTCCGGCGTCAACGCCCAGCCGACGGCGCCGAGGTTCTGGCGCAGCTGTTCCTCGTTGCGGGCGCCGATGATGACCGAGGACACGGTCGGGCGCCGCAACAGCCAGTTGATGGCGATCTGCGGCACGGTCTTGCCGGTCTCTTCAGCCATCGCATCAAGCGCATCCATGACCCGGTAGAGATGTTCGTCCGCGACCGGCGGGCCGAAATCGGCGGTGTCGTGCAGCCGGCTCTTTTCCGGCAGGGGCTGGCCGCGGCGGATCTTGCCGGTCAGGCGGCCCCAGCCGAGCGGGCTCCACACCAGCGCGCCGATGCCCTGGTCGATACCGAGCGGCATCAGCTCCCATTCATAGTCGCGGCCGACCAGCGAATAGTAGACCTGGTGTGCGGCATAGCGCGGGTAGCCATGCTTGTCGGCCTCGGCCAGCGATTTCATCACCTGCCAGCCGGAGAAGTTGGAGACGCCGACATAGCGCAGCTTGCCGGCGCGCACGAGGTCGTCCAGCGTCGACAACACCTCCTCGATCGGCGTGCCGGCATCGAAGGCGTGCAGCTGCAACAGGTCGATGTAATCGGTGCCCATGCGCTTCAGGGACGCGTCCACGGCCTTGATCAGCCGCGAGCGCGACGAGCCGTAATCGGCCCGGCCGTCCCCCATCGGCAGCGAGGTCTTGGTCGAGATCAGCACCGCGTCGCGGCGGCCTTTGATGGCTTCGCCAAGCACTTCCTCGGAGGCGCCGTTTGAATAGACATCGGCGGTGTCGAACAGATTGACGCCGGCCTCGAGGCAGATGTCGATGAGCCGCCGCGCTTCCTTGGCGTCGTTGTTGCCCCACGCCCCGAACAGCGGCCCGGAGCCGCCGAAAGTGCCGGCGCCGAAAGACAGTGCGGGCACTTTCAGGCCCGATGCGCCGAGACGTCGATAATCCATTTTATGCTCCTTGATGATGTCGAAGAAGGATTTGCGCGTGATGCTCATGACGGGGCGCAGACCGGCGCCCCGATTGTGGGGGCGCGATCGAGGCGCAGCGCCAGGGCAGCGACGCCAAGAGCCGCGACCGGCAGCAAAGCGGCGATCCAGGTTAGTGAGCCGAGGCCGAGGCCATGGGCAATCACCGCGCCGCCAAGCCAAGCGCCGGCGGCATTGCCGAGGTTGAAGGCGGCGATGTTGAAGGACGAGGCGAGGCTCTGGCCCGCGCCTTGCGCCTTTTCCAGCACCCACATCTGCAGCGGCGCCACGGTGGCGAAGGCGGCGGCACCAAGCAGGCCGACATAGATGACGGCCAGGATTTGGCTGTGGACGGCGAAGGTCATTGTGGCCAGCACCAACGCCAGCACCACGAGGCTGCCGAGCACCGCCGGCACCAACCAGCGGTCGGCGACCTTGCCGCCAAGCAGATTGCCGGCGATAAGACCGCCGCCGAAGACGAGCAGGATCGGCGACACCGCGGCCTCCCTGAAGCCGCTGATCTCGGTGAGCAGCGGGGCGATGTAGGTGAAGACGGCGAAGACGCCGGCATAGCCGAGCACGGTGGTGGCGAGGCCGAGCAGCACCGGCGTGCGGCGCAGCACGGCGAGGTCGGCGCGCAGATTGGTCTTCTCGGGCGCTTCCTTGCTGCGCGGCACCAGAAGCAGGATGACGGCAAAGGCTGCCAAGCCGACCAGGGTTACCGCCCAGAAGGTGGCGCGCCAGCCGAAGGCCTGGCCTAGCCAGGTGCCGAAGGGCACGCCGAGGATGTTGGCGATAGTCAGTCCGGTGAACATCAGCGCGATCGCCGAGGCTTTCTTGTTGGGCGCGACCAGGCCGGTGGCGACCACCGAGCCGACGCCAAAGAAAGTGCCATGGGCAAAGGCGGTGATGATGCGGGCGCCCATCAGCGTCCAGTAGTCGGGGGCGATCGCACAGGCGAGGTTGCCGAGCGTGAAGATCGCCATAAGGGCCAGAAGGACGGTCTTGCGGGGCCAGTTGCCGGTGGCGATGGTCAAAAGCGGCGCGCCGATGACGACGCCCAACGCGTAGCCCGAAATCAACTGGCCGGCGGCCGAGATCGAGACTCCGAGATCTTTGCTGACATCGATCAGCAGCCCCATGATGACGAATTCGGTGACACCGATGCCGAAGGCGCCGGCAGCGAGGGCGTAGAGAGCAAGAGGCATGGCGGTTTCCAGTTCGAACTCGAATGAGCGCGCTGTCCAGACCCGCGCCCCGACCGCAGAGATCGTGTTGCCATGCCTTGTGAACCAGACTTGCCTTGGGCATATTTCCTGTGAAATAGATTCACAGATGGCCAGACCCGACATCAACCGTTCCGGCGAGATCGAAGTGTTCGTCCGCGTCGTCGAGGCGAGCAGCTTCTCGGCTGCGGCTCGTTCGCTGCGTATGACACCGTCGGCGGTGAGCAAGCTGATCGCGCGACTGGAGGCAAGGCTCGGCGCGCGGCTGGTCACCCGCTCGACGCGCAAGCTGCAGCTGACGCCGGAAGGGACGGCGTTCTATGACAGCGGGGTGCGCATCTTGGCCGATATGGCGGAGGCCGAGCGCGAGGCGGCCGTGGGTGCCGCGCCGCGCGGACGGCTGCGCGTCAACTCCTATGTGCCCTTCGGGGTGCATCGGCTGATCCCGCTGCTGCCTGATTTCCTCGAACGCTATCCCGAGATTTCGGTCGATCTGGTGCTGACCGACAGCGTCATCGATTTGATGGCTGAGCGTGCCGACGTCGCCATCCGCGCCGGGCCGCTCGGCGAGTCGCGGCTGGTGGCGCGCAAGCTCGGGCAAAGCCGGATGACAGTCGTTGCCGCACCGTCCTATCTCAAGACGCATGGCACGCCGCTGGTTCCAGCAGATCTCGAACGGCACAATCGCATGGCTTTCGGCTTTGTCCGGCATGTCGATGGCTGGTCGTTTGTCGATGCAACCGGGAACGCCGTCATGGTGCCGATCACCGGAAACACGCTGGTCGGCGATGGCGAGTCGATGCGGTTGATGGCGGTCGGCGGCGCCGGCATCGCCCGGCTGGCACACTGGCATGTGGCCGATGACATCGCGGCGGGGCGGCTGACGGCACTGCTGGAGGATTTCAATCCGGGCGACGAGGAGCCTACCCACGCCGTCTATGTCGGCCAGGGCCGGCATTTGCCCGCACGGGTGCGGGCGTTTCTCGACTTTCTGGTCGAGAGCGTGCGGATGAGCTGAAAAGACGTTGGGGAGCCAGATGACCCCCAAGCATCAGGCGACAGCGATGACTATTTCTTCGGGGTGAACGGCGCCGGGCGGCGACCGGCGCCCTGACGCTCCAGCATCCAGCCGGGATATTCGGCCGGCAGCGCACTGACCTCATCCAGTCTGGCGAGATCGTCGGCGTCGAGCTTCACCTCGGCCGCGGCAAGGTTCTGCTCGAGCTGCTCCATGCGGCTGGCGCCGAGGATGACGCTCATGACGAAAGGTTTGGCCAGGACATAGCCGAGCGCCACCGTGGCGACGCTGACGCCGTGCTTCTGGGCGATCTCGCGCATCACGGCGACAGCCGCCCAGGCGCGGTCCTCATCGACCGGCGGGAAGTTGAAGGCGGCGCGGCGGCCTTCGCCATTGCCGGGCGCGCCGGGGCCGTATTTGCCCGACAGCAGGCCGCCGGCCATTGGCGACCAGACCATCAGGCCGAGCTTTTCCTCGTTGATGAGCGGCACGATCTCGCGCTCGAGGTCGCGGCCGGCGATCGAGTAATAGGACTGGATGGTCTCGAAGCGGGAAAATCCCTTGCGCTCAGCAACGCCCAGCGCCTTGGCGATGCGCCAGGCCGCCCAGTTGGAGACGCCGACATAGCGGACCTTACCGCTGGCAACGAGATCGTCGAGCGCCCGCAGCGTCTCGTCGACTGGCGTCACGGTGTCGGTGCCGTGCAGCTGGTAGAGATCGATATGGTCTAGCTGCAGCCGCTCCAGGCTGCCCTCGACCGAATCCATGATGTGGCCGCGCGAAGAGCCGCGCTCGTTCGGGCCCTGGCCCATGGCGCCATGCACCTTGGTGGCAATGACGACGTCCGAGCGTTTGACGCCAAGATCCTTGAGCGACTGGCCAAGCAGGCGTTCGGACTGGCCGAATGAATAGACGTCGGCCGTGTCGAAGAAATTGACGCCGGCGGCGATGGAACGGGCAACGATGTCGTTGACGCCCTTCTGGTCGAGGCTGGCGATCAGGCCCCATTGGGCATTCTCGCCGGCGGCGCCGAAGGTCATGGTGCCGAGGCACAGTTCGGAGACGAACATCCCCGTATTTCCGAGTTGATTGTAGCGCATGGTTGCGGCTCCAGAAGATTGGTGATGACGCTAAGCATATAGGAACGGTCCGTTTCGTTTCCAGTGGTGGCGTAATCGACCGAACGCATCTGGCCCCATAGAACTCGTCAACCGTGGCGAGATGCGCGAGGCGATGTTTGTGTCGAAAATCTATCAGAATTCCACGGGCCGGATCATCGTCTCTGAGCGGCGGTTGACCTCCTCGACGAAATCGTCGTCCCATGCGGGACCGGAGAGAAGATATTCCGCAAGCGAAGGCTTTGCGCCGATCAGTTGGTCATAGTCATCAGGAGACAACACGACGGCAGCTGGCTTTCTACGCAAGGTGATGGTTTGCGCCCTTCTTCGCGCGCCTGTCGCACAAGCTTGAAAGATTGTTTCTTGCGTCCCTGAGGTGCCAGTCAAGAAGAATAGTCCTCGCTAACTCGGCCGGATATGCTCCATACTTAGCTCGAATAATAGGGGAACGACAGGTGTCTCACGAAGCCGAAGGCTACCGGCTCCCAAAAATCGCCGAGCCGACGCGGACGCTGTTGGCGCCGAAGGCTATGGCGGTCTCGAAGTCGCCGGACATGCCCATCGACAGTTTTGCGACCCCGGCTTCCTTGCTGAGCTTTTCCAGCAAGGCGAAATGCGGGCCGGGGTTTTCGTCGGCCGGCGGAATGCACATCAGGCCTTCGATGGCGAGACCATGGACATCGCGGCAACGGGCGACGAAGGCAACGGCGTCGCGCGGCTCGATGCCGGCCTTTTGCGGCTCCGAACCGGTATTGACCTGGACATAAAGCTTTGGTGCGCGGCCCTGGCGCACGATCTCCTTGGCGAGCTCGGCGGCGATCTTTTCGCGGTCGACCGTCTCGATGACGTCGGCGAGCGCAACGGCTTCCTTCGCCTTGTTCGACTGCAGCGGGCCGATGAGATGAAGCTCGATGTCGGGGAATTCGGCTTTCAAGGCCGGCCATTTGCCTTGCGCTTCCTGCACGCGGTTTTCGCCGAAGACGCGCTGGCCTGCCTCGATGACCGGGCGGATGACGTCGGCCTCAAAAGTCTTCGACACCGCAACCAGCGTCACCGAACCGGCGTCACGGCCGGCCTCGCGCTCGGCGGCAGCGATCCTCGTCTTGACGGCGAAAAACTGTTCGACGACGCTGGCCATGCCTATATCCTGCCTGTCTTTAATCGCGCTGCCCGGCGCGCCGCAGTTGACGGGTCCGGCAATCCATGGTGAACACCGCGACGACATTTACCTCGGCCACCGGGCCTTGTCCGGCGGTCTGCGCCTGCTTTTAAGTGAAAATCATCCGATGGCAACCGAACGATACAATCCGCGCGCGTCAGAGCCCAAATGGCAGAAGGCCTGGGCCGAAAAGAAGCTGTTCGAAGCGCATAACAACGATCCAAAGCCGAAATACTACGTGCTGGAGATGTTCCCCTATCCCTCGGGGAAGATCCATATCGGCCACACCCGCAACTACACGATGGGCGATGTGGTGGCGCGCTACAAGCGGGCCAAGGGCTTCAACGTGCTGCACCCGATGGGCTGGGACGCTTTCGGCATGCCGGCCGAAAACGCGGCGATGCAGAACAAGGTCCATCCTAAGGAATGGACCTACGCCAACATCGCCGCCATGCGCGAGCAGCTCAAGATGATGGGCCTGTCGCTGGACTGGGCGCGTGAGTTCGCCACCTGCGACGTCGACTATTACCACCGCCAGCAGATGCTGTTCCTCGATTTCGTCGAAAAGGGGCTGGTGACGCGCAAATCCTCCAAGGTCAACTGGGACCCGGAGGACATGACGGTGCTCGCCAACGAGCAGGTCATCGACGGCCGTGGCTGGCGCTCGGGCGCGCTGGTCGAACAGCGCGAGCTGACGCAGTGGTTCTTCAAGATCACCGACTACGCGCAGGACCTGCTCGACTCGCTGAATGGTCTCGGCGAGTGGCCGGAAAAGGTCAAGCTGATGCAGCAGAACTGGATCGGCCGCTCGGAAGGGCTGCTGATCCGCTGGCCGCTGGCCGCTCCGGTTGGCGATGCGAAGGAACTGGAGGTCTACACGACCAGGCCCGACACCATTTTCGGCGCGTCGTTCATGGCGGTTGCCGCCGACCATCCGCTGGCCAGGAAGGCCGCCGAGACCAATCTCGATCTGGCCAAGTTCATCGACGAAATCAGGCATATGGGCACGTCGGTGGCCGCACTGGAGACGGCCGAGAAGAAAGGTTTCGACACCGGCATCCGCGTCGTGCATCCGTTCGACGACTCGTGGACGTTGCCGGTCTATGTCGCGAATTTCGTTTTGATGGAATACGGCACCGGCGCCATATTCGGCTGCCCGTCGGGCGACCAGCGCGACCTCGATTTCGCCAACAGATACGGCCTGCCGGTGATCCCGGTGGTGATGCCGGAGGATGCCGACGCCAAGACCTTCCAGGTCACGGAAGAGGCCTATGTCGATGACGGCGTGATGATCAATTCGCGTTTCCTCGACGGCATGAAGCCGGAGCAGGCGTTCGACGAGGTGGCAAAGCTCCTGGAGCAGAAGACCATAGGCGGGCGGCCAATGGCGGAGCGCAAGGTGAACTTCCGCTTGCGCGACTGGGGCATTTCGCGTCAGCGCTACTGGGGCTGCCCGATCCCGATGATCCATTGCGAGGATTGCGGCGTCGTGCCGGTGCCGAAGGCCGACCTGCCCGTCAAGCTGCCCGACGACATCGAGTTCGACCGTCCCGGCAATCCGCTCGACCGCCACCCGACCTGGCGGCATGTGAAGTGCCCGCAGTGCGGCAAGGATGCGCGCCGCGAGACTGACACGATGGACACGTTCGTCGATTCGTCCTGGTATTTCGCGCGCTTCACCGCGCCCTGGGCCAACGAGCCTACGGAGCCGAAGGCTGCCGATGACTGGCTGGCCGTCGACCAGTATATTGGCGGCATCGAGCACGCGATCCTCCATCTGCTCTATTCGCGCTTCTTTATCCGCGCCATGCGCGCGACCGGGCATCTCGACCTGGCCGAGCCGTTCAAGGGCCTGTTCACGCAAGGCATGGTGGTGCATGAGACCTACCGCGTCGGCGGAGCGTCGAACAATGGCCGCTGGCTGTCGCCGGCTGAGGTCAGGATCGAGGATGTCGGCGGCAAGCGCCGCGCCATCGAGATCGCCACCGGCGAAGAGGCGGCGATCGGCTCACTCGAAAAGATGTCGAAGTCGAAGAAGAATACGGTAAGCCCGGAAGACATCACCGACGGCTACGGCGCCGACACCGCACGCTGGTTCATGCTGTCGGATTCGCCGCCCGAGCGCGACGTCGAATGGACGGACGATGGCGCCGCCGGCGCGCACCGTTTCATCCAGCGTGTCTGGCGCCTGGTGTCGATCGCCGCCGAGACGCTTGACGGCGCCAAGCCGCAGGCGGCGCCGGAGGGCGAGGCGGGGGCCGTTTCCAAGGCCGCGCACAAGATCCTGAAGGCTATCGGCGAGGATATCGAGAAGCTCGGCTTCAACCGGGCCATCGCCCGCATCTACGAACTGGCCAATGCCTTGACCGCGCCGCTCAACGACGTCGCCGAGGGCAAGGCCGACGCGGCGCTGAAAGGCGCCTGCCGCGAGGCGGTGGAGATCCTTGTGCATGTGGTCGCGCCGGTCATGCCGCATCTGGCCGAAGAGTGCTGGCACACGCTCGGCGGCACCGATCTGGTCGCCGAACGGCCTTGGCCGGTCTACGATCCGGCACTGGTGGTCGACAACGAGATCGTGCTCCCGGTTCAGGTCAACGGCAAGAAGCGCGGCGATTTGACAATTGCCCGCGACGCGGACCAAGGTGCGGTCGAAAAAGCGGTTCTGGCTCTCGACTTCGTGCAGAAAGCGCTGGAAGGTAAGGCGCCCCGCAAGGTGATCATCGTGCCGCAGAGGATCGTCAATGTCGTTGCCTGATTTCAAAAAGACGGGGCTTGACTTCGGAAAGACGATGCGTTTGCTGCGCCGCACCGCGCTCTGCGGGCTCGTGGCCTCGATGACGCTGGTTTCGGCCTGCACGGTCAGGCCGCTCTATTCGAGCGCTCCGCTGACGGCAGGCTCGACTGTCAGCGCGTCGGCGGAGCTCGCCTCGATCGCGGTCAAGCCGGTCAAGACCCGCTATGCCCAGCAGGTCCGCAACAATCTGATCTTCGCCTTCGGCCAGGGTGCCGGCGAGCCGCCGGCGCCGGTCTACATGCTCGATCTCGGCGTCACCGAACTGGTCGAATCGGCCGCGGTGGTGCAGATCCAGACCGACGAAGACGAGCCGACGGCAGGCACGGTGACGCTGACCGCAAACTATGTGCTGACCGATGCCAGGACCGGCGTGGTGATCGCCACCGGCAAGCGGTCGATCCCATCATCTTTCGACAAGCCGACGCAGGAGTTCGCCTCCTACCGGGCGCAGCTCGACGCCGAGAACCGCGCCGCACGCGAACTGGCTGAAATGGTGAGCCTGTCGGTCGCCCAGGATTTGGTCAGGCACGGCAAGAAGGCCTGAGCATTCCCCGGCGCTGCCAACTAGACTTTTAGCAGTCCGCAACAAAAAGGCCGGTTTCCCGGCCTTTTTGTTTGTATCGAACCGATCTCAGCCGATCTTCTGGCCGGTCTTGGCCCAGTCGGCAGCGAACTGATCCAGGCCCTTGTCGGTCAACGGGTGCTTGACCAGCGCCTTCAGCGTCGCCGCCGGTGCGGTAACGACATCGGCGCCGATCAGGGCTGCCTGCTTGACGTGGTTCACGGTGCGAACCGATGCGACGAGGATCTCGGTGTCGAAATCGTAATTGTCGTAGATCTGCCGGATCTCCTGGATCAGCTCCATGCCGTCCGCGCCGGTGTCGTCGACGCGGCCGACGAAGGGCGAGATGAACGAGGCGCCGGCCTTGGCCGCCAGCAGCGCCTGGTTGGCCGAGAAGCACAGCGTTACATTGACCATGCGGTTCATCTCGGTGCGGATCGTCTTGCAGGCGCGCAGGCCGTCGAGCGTCAGCGGCACCTTGATGCAGACATTGTCGGCGATCTTGGCCAGGATGTTGGCCTCGGCCATCATGTCCTTGTATTCGACCGCAACAACCTCGGCCGAAACCGGGCCCCTGACGATGTCGCAGATCTGCTTGGTGACCTCGGCGATCTTGCCGCCGGATTTCAGGATCAGCGAGGGATTGGTGGTCACGCCGTCGAGCAGCCCCAGGTCGTTCAGTTCCTTGATGTCCCTGATGTCAGCGGTGTCGACAAAAAATTTCATGGGGGTCTCCTGAAAGATTTCCATGTG
Organism: Mesorhizobium sp. M1078; assembly: GCF_040318615.1. Lineage (NCBI taxonomy): Bacteria > Pseudomonadati > Pseudomonadota > Alphaproteobacteria > Hyphomicrobiales > Phyllobacteriaceae > Mesorhizobium > Mesorhizobium sp. M1078. Next base: position 175,089 of record NZ_JAMYMP010000008.1, on the reverse strand, counting down.
CATGCCATGCACATTCGGGGTTGCCCTTTGATCTAGACCAAAGTCGGGGCAAGGTCACGCCCGATGATCGAAGATTCGCCCTTTGTCGCAGCCGCGCCGGTGCTGGTGCCGATGCCCGCCGAACGGCCCTACACCTACGCTGTGCCTGCCGGCGTGCGCGTGGTGCCGGGCTCGATCGTGCGCGTGCCGCTCGGTCCGCGCCAGGTTGCCGGCATCGTCTGGGATGGTGCGGTCGAGAATATCGACGCCAAAAAGCTGCGCCCGATCGAACAGGTCTTCGACTGCCCGCCGATCGACCGCGGCATGCGCCGCTTTGTCGACTGGCTGGCGCAGTACACGCTGTCGCCGCCCGGCATGGTGGCGCGCATGCTGTTGCGTGCGCCGGAGGCGTTCGATCCCGAACCATGGATCGAGGGCCTGCAGCGGACCCTCGTCACGCCCGACCGGATGACGGATGCCAGGACGCGCGTGCTGGAGACGGCGGAAGGGGGGCTTGCCTGGACGCGATCCGGCCTGGCGCACGCGGCGGGCGTGTCGTCGACGGTGGTCGAGGGGCTCAAGGCGCAAGGCGTGTTCGAGACGGTGATGATCCCGCCTCGACCGGTGGTCGCCGCGCCCGATCCCTCCTACGCCATGCCGGAGCTGATGCCGGACCAGGCAGACGCGGCCGCCATGCTGCGCGCCAATGTCGCGGCCGCTGCTTTCAACGTCACGCTGCTCGACGGCGTCACCGGCTCGGGCAAGACGGAAGTTTATTTCGAGGCGGTGGCGGCAGCCCTCGACCGGGGCAAGCAGGTGTTGATCCTTTTGCCGGAGATCGCGCTGACGCATGCCTTCCTCGAACGCTTTCAGCAGCGCTTCGGCGCCAAGCCGGCGGAATGGCATTCCGACCTGCCGCCCCGAATGCGCGAAAAGGTCTGGCGACAGGTGGCGGAAGGCGGCGTGCGCGTCGTCGCCGGCGCACGCTCGGCGCTGTTCCTGCCGTTCCGCGAGCTCGGGCTGATCGTCGTCGACGAGGAACACGACCCCGCCTACAAGCAGGAGGACCGTGTCTTCTACAATGCCCGCGACATGGCGGTGGTGCGCGGCCATATCAGCGGCTTCCCGGTGGTGCTGGCGTCGGCGACGCCGTCGGTCGAAAGCCGGGTCAATGCGAGCCAAGGTAAATACGATAGAGCGGTTCTCTCTGCCCGCTTCGCGGAGGCGGCGCTTCCGCATCTCAAATCGATCGACATGCGCCGCGCGCCGCCGGCGCGCGGGGGGTTTCTGTCGCCGCTGCTGATCGGTGAGATGCAACGTACGCTGGAGAAGAAGGAACAGTCGCTGCTGTTCCTCAACCGGCGCGGCTACGCGCCGCTGACGCTGTGCCGTGTCTGCGGCCACCGCTTCGGCTGCCCGGTTTGTTCGGCCTGGCTGGTCGAGCACCGCTTTCGCGGCCAACTCGTCTGCCATCATTGCGGGCACAATGAGAAGCGGCCGGAGGCTTGTCCGGAATGCGGCACGCTCGACCATCTGGTCGCCTGCGGGCCTGGCGTCGAGCGGATAGCTGAAGAAGTCGTGGCGCATTTCCCCGACGCGCGCACGATCGTCCTGTCATCCGATTTGATGGGCGGGGTGCGCCGGCTGCGGCTGGAGCTCGAGGCCATCGCCAATGGCGAGGCCGACATCGTCATCGGCACGCAGCTGGTCGCCAAGGGCCATAACTTTCCCAACATGACGCTGGTCGGCGTCGTCGATGCCGATCTCGGCCTCGCCAATGGCGATCCGCGCGCCGCTGAGCGCACCTTCCAATTGCTCAGCCAGGTGACTGGACGCGCCGGCCGCACCGGCAAGAAGAGCCTCGGCCTGCTGCAGACTTTCCAGCCGGACCATCCGGTGATGCGGGCGATCGTCTCGGGCGATGCCGAGGCCTTTTACGAACGCGAGATCACTGAGCGCGAACGGGCAGCCCTGCCGCCCTTCGGCAGGCTTGCCGGCGTCATCGTCAGTGCGGTGACGCGGGCCGAGGCCGAAGGCCACGCGCGCGGCCTGCGCCGTGCAGCACCCCAGGCCAGCGACCTGTTCGTGCTCGGTCCGGCCGAGGCGCCGCTGTCGCTGCTCGGTGGGCGCCATCGTTTCCGTTTGCTGATCCAGGGTGAAAAGCGCGCCGACATCCAAGGCTTCATCCGCACCATGCTGGCCGAAGGGCCGAAGCAGCGCGGCTCGGTCCGCGTGCAGGTCGACATCGATCCGCAGAGCTTCTTGTAAGCACAAAGGCTGACGCCGCCGCCGGCCGCCCGTAAGCCGTTTGTCAAGAAAACTCAGCATCTTAGTGCCGGCTAAAGTGCGCGCCGTTCATGTACCCGGCTCCCATCCGTTCGCTGACTAATCCTGATTTGAAAAGCCACAAAATAAATGTTGACTCGTTTTATCATGAATTATAACTGGGCCTTTCCGCTCTGGCGCTGGGGACCAGGGCATGGATGGGGACAGCATGCGCAGATTTTTCAGTACGCTTCTTTGGTCATCGGCTTTGGGTTCGTCGATTATGGCAGGCGCGGCATTTGCCCAGGAAGCCGCTCCGACGGACCAGCAGGGAGCCACCGTGCTCGATCAGATACTGGTCACCGGCCGCAATGAAAGGTCGATTTCCAGCGTCGCTCAGTCTGTCCAGGTCGTGGAACAGGAACAGGTCGAGGAAGCCGCGCAGGAAAATATCGACGCCGCGACCCTGATCAGCCGCATCGTCCCCGGCTACGCGCCACGCAACCAGACCATTTCCGGCGCTTCGGAAACCTTCCGCGGGCGCAGCGTTCTCATCATGGTCGACGGTGTGCCGCGCAACACACCGCTGCGGGACGTCTCACGCATCCTGTCGATGATCGACCTGAATTCGGTCGAGCGCATCGAAGTCATCAATGGCGCGTCCAGCCTTTATGGCGCCGGCGCCACCGGCGGCACGATCAACTTCATCACCAAGCGCGGCGACAGCGACAAGCCGAAGGTGACGGTGCGCACCGGCGTCACCGCCTTCACCGAAAACCCCGGCAAGTCGGCCGGGCCAAGCACCAGTGTCTCAGTCGAGGGCAAGAAAGGCGATTTCGACTATTTCTTCTCGGCGTCCGGTGATCTGTCGCGCCGCACCTATGACGGCCACGGCAACGAGGTGGCTTCCGACGCCATGCTTGGGCAAGGCGGCGGCGACCGCACCGGCAGGGGCAATCTCTTCGGCGTGGCCGGCTACCAGTTCGATTCCAGGCGCTTCGAGGCCAGCGTCGACTGGACCTATGCCAACCAGAAGCCGGACTGGTTCACCGATTACACGACCAATCCCGTCTCCCCGGATTTCGGCGATCCCTATGAAGGCAAGCCGCTGAAGGAAGATTCGAAATATCTGACCGCCAAATACACCGACAGCGACTTCGCGCTCGGAAACCTCGAGGTCAAGGCGTTCTACAACGACATCTTCAAGCAGTCGCCCTTTACCAAATTCTCGGCCGTCAACAGCCAGGTGTATTTACCGACGAACCCGACGCGGCCGGTGATCCTGCCGCCGGGTACGGACCCGACCGCCGACTTCAACCAGACGGCGCTGCAATCGCGGCGCAGCGGCGTCAACCTGACCGTCAACACGCCGATGGACTTTATCACTCAGGGCAGCACGCTGACCTGGGGCGCCGACTACGTCTTCGATGCCACCGATCAGCAGCTGACCAACGGTCAGGACGCCATCTCGCCCACGACCCAGAACTCGGTTGCCTTGTTTGCGCAAGGCGAAATTCCGGTGACGGATCGCTTTCGCATCAGCGGCGGCGCGCGCTACGACCAGTTTTATCTCAATGTTGAAGACTTCACCCGGCCTGCCGCTGCCGTTCTGCTCGGCCGCAACATTATCGGCCTGCCGGCGATCCGGGTGACCGGCGGCTCGTTCGACTACGACGCCGTCACCTTCAACGCCGGCGCCGTCTACGATCTGACCGAAAGGATGCAGCTTTTCGGCAATTTCTCGCAAGGCTACAGCCTGACCGACATTGGCGGCTTCACCCGCCGGGCCGGGTTGAACTCCAACGCCGAAACCTGCGACGCCTATGGCACCGCCATCCGGCCGCTGCTGCCGTGCACCAACGCGCCGGATTACGCGATCAGCTATGCCGATATCGCGCCTGAACCCCAGCTGGTGAACACCTGGGAAGCCGGTCTGCGCGGCGATTGGGGCGACTATCGCGGCGGCGTCAGCACCTATCTGTCGACCTCGGACAACGGCGTCAGCTACGACATCGTCAACAACCGGGTATCGCAGCAGAAGGAACGTATCTGGGGCGTCGAAGCCAATCTCGAGGCAGACCTCAGCGGCATGTTCACGCTGGGCGGATCGGTCGGCCATGTCGAAGGCAAATACGACGCGGATCGCGACGGCCACATCGAAGCGAACGAGTATCTGCCGAACAACCGTGTCCCCTCGACCTACAAGGGCCTGGTCTATCTCACCACCCGTTTCGAGAACGAGCTGACCCTGCGCAGCGAGTTGGAGCTGTTTTCCGGACGCGACCGCATCGCCACCCAGGAACTGGACGGTGCAGCACTGGTCAATCTCGCCGTCTCGAAGACGTTCGGCAATGAAAGCGTGCTGAACCTTGCCGTGCGCAATGTGTTCGACACCTACTACATCAACCCTTCCGCATCGGCGACCCGCGGCGCCGACGTTCCGGGTCTGGGACGTTCGGTTGCGTTGTCCTACCAGATCACATTCTGAGGGGCGGCGGTGGCGGTGTCTCTCCAACGAAACGGTGCATTAGTCTCGCTGCTGGCAGAAGCGCCAGCCGATCCGGCGGATGGCGCGCGCTATATCGAGGCGCTCGGCCGCCTTTCGCAGGAACGGGAGCCGTTCGTGCTCCTGGTCGATATCCGCATCGAGATCGCGCTGAGCGACGCCCAGCGCAAGGCGCAAAACCTCTGGTACAAGGCGGAACGCGAGCAGCTCGAAAAAGCCTGCCGCGCCTGTGCGCTGGTGCGCCCCGCCGCCGACGAGAACATGCAGCGCGTCTGGCAAAGCCTGTTCGGCTTTCCAGTGCTCGTCACCCGCAGCCGGGCGGAGGCCGGCGCCTTCCTGAACGGTTACGCACCGAAGGACTATGTCAAATGAGCGCCGACGCAGACCGGCCGGCGCCCGCCGGGCTTTCGCGCCTGCGGCTTTTCGTCGTTCTCGCCTGCCTTTATCTGGCGCAGGCCATCCCGAGCTATCTGTTTGCCGCGGCGATCCCGCCGATCCTGCGCGAGCAGGGCGTGTCGCGCACCGCCATTGGCTCGATGGCGCTGCTGATGCTGCCGCTGGTGCTGAAATTCCTATGGGCGCCGCTGGTCGACCGCTTTCGGCCAATGGCCCGCGCCCATCGCGCCGGCTGGGTCATCATCACCCAGATCGGCGTCATCGCCGGCATCGCCGCCATGCTTTGGATCGAGCCGACCGATGTCGCCGGGATCTTTGCCGTCGGCCTTGTCGTGAGCCTGTTGATGTCGACCCAGGACATCGCCACCGACGGCTACGCGGCCAAATATCTCGACCCGAAGGACAGGCCGATCGGCAATGCGATCCAGGGCGGCGCCGTCGCGCTCGGCGTCGTTCTCGGCGGCACGCTCGGCCTGTTGGCTTATCATCATGCCGGCTGGCAAACCATGGTGGCCATGGTGGCCGCGCTGTCCATCATCCCGCTGGTCGCCGCCTTCGCCATGCGCGAGACCGATCCCGTCGCCAGCGCGCCGCAGGCGGCCATCGACCGCCCCTCGATCCTGCGCTTTCTGCGCCGGCCGGAGGCACGCCAGATCCTGTGGATCGCGCTCATCTACCGCGCCAGCGAGGGGCTGGTGAAGTCGATGGAAGGCTCCTATCTCGTCGATGCCGGCGTGCCGCTCGATATCATCGGTTATCTCTCGGGCGGTGCCGCGCTCACCGTCGGGCTCGGCGGCTCGGCGCTGGCGGCGTGGCTGCTGCACAACAGGGGCGCCGCCTCGGTGCTCGGCCTGCTCGGCGCGCTGCGAACCATCTGCTTCCTGATCTTCGCGCTGCACGCTTTCGGCGCTATCGCCGGCTTCTGGCCGATCTTCGGCGCCTCGTTCCTGCAGACGCTGGTGCGCTACATGGAGATCGTGGCGCTCTACAGCCTGTTCATGTCCGTCACGTCGTCGGACCAACCCGGCACCGATTTCACCATCCTGTCCTGCGCCCAGCTCATCGTCTACCTCGTCGGCTCCATGCTTGCCGGCCGCCTTGCCGACATGCTCGGCTACTCCGCGTTGTTCACCCTGGCGACAGTGCTGTCGGGCATCGCCGTGGTGGCGACCTATCGCATGCTGAATGCCCATTTCGCCGATGCCGCAAAGACCCAGCCAGGAACGCCGATGCCGCTGCCGAAGGTCGCCGAATGAGTGCGGGTTCGCTAGTGCTTATGAACCATGGCTGCAAGACCGGCTGCGGCCAGAGCCAGCGCCGCGCAGCCGGCCAGCGGCGCAAAGGGCCAGAGCGTGAAGGCGAAGCCGCCGGCCAATGCGCCGATGCTCTGGCCGAGCACATGGGTGCTGGTGAGCCAGCCGGCCGCCGCGCCCTGCTCGCCGGGCTCCAGGCGCTTCATCAGCCAGGCGGTGTAGCCGGGTGTCGCCAGGGCAATGCCGGCCGCCGCCACCACCAGAGACGCTGCCGAGGCAACATGGCTGGCCGTGACGGCCAGCGCCGTCATGCCGACGCAAACCATGAGACAGCCGACGATGACGCTGTTGCGCTCCGCCAGCCGCAGGCGCGCCATGAGCAGTCCCTGGACCAGAACCATGACGACGGCGACCAGCATCAGGGCCAGGCCGGTCAACGTCGTGGCCTGCGTCGCACCAAGGCCAAAACGCTGCTGGGTCATCGGGCCGAGCATCATCTGCACCTGTCCGAAGCCGAGCGTCAGGCACAAGCCCATCGCCAGGCAAGGCAGAGCGCGGCGATCGAAGGGCGATATTCCACGGCCGACGTCGGCCGCCCTGCCGTCGGTCCGTCCGCCGGCTTCCCCTTTGCCCCGCGCGAGCCACAGCAACAGCGGGCTGAACAGGAACAGGATGGGCGGCAGCAGCGGCGACAGGACGGCAGCCGTTGCCGCCAGCGCGCCGGCCAGCCGCCCCATGCTGACGCCGGCGCCAAGCAGTCCCAGCGCGGCCTGTCGCCTGTCATCGGCAACCGAGCGGCTGGCCCAGACCTGCGCCGTCGGCATGACGCCGGACGCGGCAAAACCGTACACGGTTCGCGAAAGCATCAGCAAAGCGATGCCCAGCGCGGCTCCCGTGCCGGCTATCAGCAGAATGGCGAACACCGCCTGGCCGGCCAGCATGGCGAGGCCGAGCAAGCGCAGCAGCCTGGCATGGCCAAGCCGCTCGCCCATGCGACCCCACAGCGGCGAGCCGACCAGAAAGGCCGCCGCGCCGACAGCAGTTGCCGCGCCGATGGCAAACGTGTCGAGCCTCAGCCGCTCCATCACCAGGGGAACGAGCGATACGAAGGCCGACTGGCCGAAGCCGATTGCCGAGACCGCGGTTGCCAGGCGGCGCAGAAGCGAAGATCGATTTTTCATACGGGTCGTCACAAGACCAAGCTTATTTCTTGTTCAGAATAGATAATCAACAGAAATGTTTAAAGACGACAACGTATAAATGCAATGCATGCAGTTATTGGGATTTATGGGGGATGCACATGGAACAAGTAAAACCAGAATCTTCCTCTGCATTAAGCCCGTTACTCAATGCGTTGCTGCGGGAATGGGATAGCTGGGAATTCGTCGACGCCAGGCAAACCGGGCTGTTTCGGCCGCAGGCAGCCGTGCTGCGTCTGAATTTCCCTGCCTCGCGCGCGGCGGTGCTCGTCGAGGCGCGGCATCGCTCGAAGGTTGGTTACCACGATTTAGCGATGCCGCTCTGGCGCCTCGATACTAGTAACGAGGGGGCCGATGGCGAAGCGACCAAGATCGACCTTTTCAGCCTTTTGGCGCTGATCCTGGCGGATCCCGACATTGCCGGCCGGGCGACAGCGAAAAGCCGACTGACCTTCCTGCGCCGCAGCCTGGCCAGCATCGCCGCAATCGCTGACGCGACTGCGGCGCGTGGATCGTCGCGGCCCTTCTCCGAAGGCGATCCTGATTTCATCGATGCCGAAAGCGCCCTGCGCTTCGGCCATGCCGTGCATCCGGCGCCGATGAGTCGCGAAGAGTTCACGCACACGGATTCCGCGCGCTTCGGGCATGAATACTGCAATGCGTTCAAACTGCGCTGGTGGGCCGTCGACCCGACCATCCTCACTGGAGGCAGCGTCGAGCCGCTAGATGTCACCGAGATGGTCCGCGGGCTTGCCGCCAGCGATCCGCAGCTGCTTGCTCGGGCTGGCAAGCAACAGGGCAAGGTTCTCGTTCCGATGCATCCGTGGCAGGCCGTACGGCTCATGCTGGAAGACCGCGTCGAGCGCCTGTTTCGCGCCGGTCGTATCGTCGATGTTGGGCTCGGCGGACCAGCGTGGCGGGCCACGACCTCGCTGCGCACGGTTCATTCGTCTGAAGCCGAGTGGATGCTGAAATTCTCGCTCAGCCTGCGCCTGACCAATTCCAGGCGCATCGTCGAGGAGCATGAGTGCCGGCGCGGCCTTTCGGTGCACCGGCTGGTCAAGGGCAAGCTCGGCTATGCCTTGCAGCGGCGCTGCCCGACCATGACGGTGCTGGGTGAGCCCGCCTGGTTCGGCCTGCGTGACGAAGACGGCCGGCTGATGACGGATACCATCGTCTCGTTTCGCGAAAATCCGTTTCGCGGCACGGGCAATCCGCCGGCTGCCGTTCTCGGCGCGCTTTGCGAGCGCCATCCCGGCCGTACCGAAAGCCATCTGTCCGACCTGGTCCACCGTATCGCCCGCGACGAGAAGCGACCTGTCGAGGAAACGGCGCGTTTGTGGTTCGAGCGTTTCCTTCATGCCGCCATCGAGCCGTTTATCGTTGCCTTCTCGGAATTCGGCCTGCTGTTCGGCGCCCATCAGCAGAACCTCGTCGTCGGCCTCGCCGGCGGCTGGCCGAATGCGCTCTATTTTCGCGACTGCCAGGGCACCGGGTATGTCGAGGAATTCCTGCCCAGGCTGCGCGAATTCGTGCCCGAGGCTGGTCAGGCGGGCGATCATGTCTTCCCAGCGGAAGCGGCTGCGAAGCTGTTCGGCTACTATCTGGTCGTCAATGGCGCTTTCGCTGCCGTCGCAGCCCTTGCCGCCGCTGGCCTCACCAACGAAGACGATCTGCTGGCGATATTCCGCCGCTCGCTCGAGCGGCTGGCCGCCACGCCGATGGCTGACCGGTCCTGCGTCGACTATTTGCTCAACGCGCCGACGCTGGCTGCCAAGGGCAATTTCCTGATCGCGCTGCGCGACATCAATGAGAACACCGAGGTGACCGATCCGCTGGCAGGTTACGTCGAGCTTCCCAACCCCCTGCATGTGAGAGAATACGCATGAACATCGAGGCTGCGAAGAACTGGTCACCCGCCACCGTCGCCGGCAACGAAGGATGGCAGCATCTGGCCTCGGCCGCGGAGCCGCTCGCCATCCGTGCCGGCGATGGCCATGTCAGCCTGGTCAACGCTGAGGGAACAGCGGTGGGACAGGCCCGCATCTCCATCGCGGATGGCCGCCTGCTCATCGACGATGTCGCGTTCACTGGCGGCCGCCTCGACCAACCGCAAATCCTTGCAGGTCTCGTCGACGCCGCGCTGCGCCTGCATCCTTCCTTCGACCGCGCCTTCCTGCCGGCGGCCAAGACGCTGTGGCCGGTTTCGGCGCTGGCCACCGAGACGGTTCCGGGTGAACCGGAACGCGCCGTCATCCATCGCTCGGTCCTCCGCCAGCTGCCGCTGCTGTGGCGCAGCCAGGCCTCGCATGTCACCTATCCGGCATTGACGACCGCTATCGGCCCGCAAGACCGGCTGCCGCCATTGCGCCAACCGCGCCCCTGCGGCCCGATGTACGAACGCTGGATTGCCGAGATCGGTCTCACCGTGTCGTTGCGGCCGATCGACCGCCGGACCGATCTCGACCTCTTCCATCGCTGGATGAACGATGGCCGTATCGCCTTCTTCTGGGAGCTTGCCCGGGGCCATGAGGAGCTCGACAAATATCTCGCCGAGCAGGAGAGCGATCCGCATATTTTCGGCGTCATCGCCAGCTTCGACGGCGAGCCGACCGGCTATTTCGAGTTCTACTGGGCCAAGGAGGACCGGCTCGGGCCCTATTACGAGCCGCTCGACTGGGACCGCGGCTGGCATGGGCTGATCGGCAATACGCGCCATCTCGGCCGGCCGAAGACGCTGGCTCTGTTCCGTTCCGTCACCCACTATCTGTTCCTCGACGAGCCGCGCACGCAGCGCGTCGTCGGCGAGCCACGCGCAGCGCACCAGAAGATGCTGAGCTATTGCGCCGGCGCCGCCTACGACAAAGTCAAGGAGTTCGACTTCCCGCACAAGCGCGCGGCACTGGTCTGCTGCGAGCGGGAACGCTTCTTCCGCGAGGTGCCGATGTGACGGTGCAGCAACCGATTGCCAAAGCGGGCGAGGCGACACGCTGGGCCGCGATCAACCGCGATGCCGTCGCCAAGGCCATTTCCGAACTGACCTTCGAGGAGTGCCTGTCGCCCCGCGAGCTTTCGCCCGGCCGATGGAAACTGACGCTCGGCCCCGGCTTGACCTATCGCTTTGCCGCGACGCGGCGCCTGTGGGGTCAGATCGCCGTCCGTCCGGAGACGCTGACCCGCGATGCCGGCATCGAGCTGCCGGTCGACGATGCGGTCGCCTTCTTCGCCGACGCGCGCGAGACGCTCGGCATGCCGCCGGCAACATTCTGCACCTATGCGAAGGAGCTTTACAACACGCTGATGGCCGACATGCGGATCGCCAAAGCCCGCGGCAATCGACCAGCCGCCGAACTAGCCGCGCTGCCGGATACCGAGTTGCAGGCATTGCTCGACGGCCATCCGAAGGCGCCCGCCAACAAGGGCCGGCTCGGCTGGGGACGGGACGACTTCGAGCGCTACGCGCCAGAATCGGCCACCGCATTCCAGCTCTTCTGGCTTGCCGCCGCCAGCGATCGCTGCCTGCTGGCGCTTGACTGCGGGCTCGACGAAGAGGCGCTGCTGCAGGCCGCACTCGGCGACTACGAGCGCGCAAGGCTCGAAGCGGCTTTCAGCGCCGCCGGGATCTCGCGATCGACGCATAGGCTGCTGCCGGTCCACCCCTGGCAGTGGCAGGCGATGATCGCCTCGCAATATGGTAGCGAGATCGCTGCCGGCCGGCTGGTGCCGCTTGGCCAGTTCGGCGACGCGTTCCTGCCCTTGCAGTCGCTGCGCACGCTTGCCAATGTGGCACGGCCCGAGGCGCTGCATGTCAAGCTGCCGCTGACCATCCTCAACACCTCAGCGTGGCGCGGCGTGCCGGGCAAATACATGGCGATCGGCGCCGATCTGTCGCGCTGGCTGGCCACGGTGGCGGCCGCGGACCCGGTGCTCAAGGACGTCAAGGTGCTGAAGGAAGTCGCCGGCGCCTTCTATCCGCATCCGCACTATACCGGCGTTGAAGGCGCGCCCTATCAGTTTTGCGAGATGCTGGGCGCCATATGGCGCGAAAGCCCCGAAAAGGATCTGACAGCGGGCCAGCGGCCGATGATGATGGGCGCCCTGCCGCAGCGCGACGCGCATGGCAGGCCGATCGCCAGCGCCCTGATCGAGCAGTCCGGCCTTGGTCCGGAGGCATGGCTCGATCGCCTGTTCTCCACGGCCTTCGTGCCGCTCTACCACTTCATGTGCCGTTACGGCGTCGGCTTCATCGCCCATGGCCAGAACGTCACCATCATCCTCGACGGAGCGACGCCTCTCGGCGTGGCGGTCAAGGACTTTCAGGGCGACCTCGACCTCGTCGACCAGCCGTTTCCCGAACTGGCCGGCCTCGACCCCAAAATCCTGTCGACGCTGAAGCGCCGGCCGCCGGCACATCTTCTCCAGCATTTGCAGACGGGACACATCGTCAGCGTTCTGCGCTTCCTTTCCGAGGCGCTGGCCGCCTATGACCGCTTCGACGAGAGGACTTTCTACGCCATCCTGGCCGGCGCCATCCGGCGCTACCAGGCGCAGAACCCGGATCTGTCGGAACGGTTCGCGCTCTTCGATCTGTTTGCTCCGAAGATCCCACGCATCGCCATCAACAAGGTGCGCTTTGCCATCGGCTACGGCGACAGCGGCGAACGCCCTCTGCCTGACCTTGGCACACCGCTCGACAATCCGCTTAACCCCGAGTCAGCCCGGCGATCTCCCAGCAGCCCAGCCAGCTCCATAAGGAGTTCGCCATGACCCATACGCTTGACCTCGCAGGCATCGGCATCGGGCCGTTCAATCTCAGCCTCGCCGCCCATCTCGATGCGGTGGACGGCGTCGAAGCGCGCTTCTTCGATCGGGCGACGCGGCTCGAATGGCACCCGGGCATGATGCTGCCGGGCGTCGAACTGCAGACATCCTTCCTCAAGGATCTCGTCACCGCGACGCATCCGACCAGCCCATGGTCGTTCATGTCCTATCTGGTCGCGCAGAAGCGGTTCTATGAATTCCTCAACGCGGATTTCTCAGCCATCCCGCGGCCGGAATTCGCCCGCTATCTCGGATGGGTCGGCGAGAACTTGTCTTCGCTGCGCTTCGCCAGCGCCGTCGACCGGATCGACTTCGACGGAACGAATTTCAGGCTGCGTATCGGCCGCGAGCAGGTGAACGCGCGCAATCTCGCCATTGCCGTCGGGCTGGTGCCCAACATCCCCGCCTGGGCGCGGGCGGCGGCCTCCGATCAATGCTTCCACAACGCCCAGGCCGCCAATCGCCTCGATCGCCTGAGCGGACAGCGTGTCGCCGTGATCGGCGGTGGCCAGAGCGGCGCCGAAGTGCTTCTGCATCTGATCTCCTCCGACCGCTTCGCCGGCCGCGAAATCGAGTGGATCTCGATGCGGCCGAATTTCCTGCCACTGGACGACTCGCCTTTCACCGACGAACTCTTCACGCCGGGCTATGTCGAAAACTTCCATCGGCTGCCGCAAGGGCGGCGCGAGACGATCCTGGAACAGCAGCTGCTTGCCGGTGACGGCGCATCGGCGAGCACGCTGAAGGCGATCTATCGCCAGGTTTACACGCTGCGGCACCTCTCGGAAGAAACGACGGCGGTCAACATGACGCCGCACCGCGAAGTGCTGAACGTGACGCGGGAAGGCAGCGAATACCGGCTGATCATGCGCAACGGCTTCGACGGCGCCATCGAGACGCGCACCGTCGATGCGGTGGTTCTGGCCACCGGCTATGCCTTTGCCATTCCTGATTGCATGGCGCCGCTCATGAACAGGATCGCGCTGGACGAGCGCGGTCATTACAGGCTCAACGCCAGCTTCGAGGTCGAATGGGACGGGCCCGACGACCGCCGGATCTACGCGCTCAATGCCGGCCGGCTCAGCCATGGCATAGCCGAGCCGCAGCTCAGCCTGATGGCTTGGCGCAGCGCCAAGATCGTCAATTCGCTGCTCGGGCGGGCACAGTTCGATCTCGATCTGCCCGATCCGCCGGTTGCCTGGAGTTCAAGGCACACGACACAAAGCCTGCATCATCTCGGCGCCAATGCGAGGATGACCGAATCGGGCGCGCGGTGATGTTTGTGGAGGCGGGCCGAAGAGCGTGGTACGGCGCGCGTTAAGATTGACATCGACCCGTAAAGCTTTTCTGTGAGAGAGATCGTTCGGTCCTGCTGGAGGCTCAGCGAATGAAAACCCTTGGCCTCATCGGCGGCATGAGCTGGGAATCGACCGCAATCTATTATCGCCTGCTCAACGAGATCGTGCGCGAGCGGCTGGGCGGGCTGCATTCGGCAAAGCTGCTACTCCATTCCTTCGATTTCGCCGAGATCGCCGAGCGGCAGCATCATGGCGACTGGGACGGTGCGGGTGTGCTGCTGTCGGATGCCGCGCGCAAGCTGGAGGCGGGCGGCGCCGAGGGTCTGCTGATCTGCACCAACACCATGCACAAGCTCGCCGACCGGGTGCAGGCGGCGGTGTCGATCCCGCTTATCCACATTGCCGACGCCACGGCCGTCGCGGTCAAGGGCGCCGGCGTCAAGCGGCCGGCGCTGCTGGCGACCCGCTTCACCATGGAGCAGGATTTCTACAAAGGCCGGCTGACGGAGAAATACGGGCTGCAGCCCGTGGTGCCGAACCAGGCCGGGCGCGACATGGTGCACCAGGTAATCTACGACGAGCTCTGCCAGGGCATCGTCAGCGCGGCATCGAAGGCGGCCTATATCGACGAGGTGGCCCGTCTGCGACGCGATGAGAAGATCGATGGCGTCATCATGGGCTGCACCGAGATCACCATGTTGATTGGCGAGCGCGATTTCGACATTCCGGTGTTCGACACCACGCGCATCCATGCTGAGGCGGCGGTCGCATTCATGCTGCCCTGAAGGGCCAAAACAGAGATCAGGGCTGGGCGGCCACGGCGACATTGCCGCTGCGGACAACTTTCAGCTTCCATCGATCTGCTTCCGTGCCGGCCAGATTGAGGTGCCTGGTCAGGAAATAAGGGCGATCGGTGTCGGGGCCTTTGGCTGTGCAAAACCGGTCCTGCAGATAGGAGGGAGGCGTCGCCTGATAATACAGGTTGGCCCCGATGCTGGCCGGACGCGCGCGCGGCCTAAACAGCCTTCCGCTCCTTCACGAATTGCGCGCCGAAACTGCCGCGCGCTTGACTTCTTTTTGCAGCGACATTCAATACATCCGGCATTGCTGTGAGGGGATGAAAGCAAGATGGAATTTGCGTTTCCGTGGCCGACCAGCCAGGGCGAATGGCTGGCTTGGTCCAGCGCCGTCGTCACCTTGGCGCTCGGTCTGCTGTTTTTCCTCGCGCCAGGGCTGGCATTTCGGATTCTGCGGCTGCAGGTCCGGCCCGAAAGGGGAGCGGCAATCGCGGAAGGGCGCGGCCGCATGTCGGGCTTCTATCTCGGCGTCAGCCTGTGCTGCATTCTGTTGGCGCAGCCGTGGCTCTATATGGCACTCGGCTTTTCCTGGCTGTTCACCGCTTTTGGCCGTTTGCTGTCGATGATGTCGGACGGCGCCAACACGCCTTTCAACTGGGCGTCGATCGTCGTCGAACTCGTCCTGGCCGCGTTGCCGCTCGCCTTCGTCTTCGGCTTTCTGCCCTGAATCGGCAGCCAATCCAAAGGCTTCAGTTGAACTCTACGGCCGGATGCGACAATAGTGCCCGAAAAGCATGCGGAACGACGCATTGCGGTCTTAAAATGCCTGTGCTAGACGGCAATCGACTTTCGGCCGGGGATAGCGGAAGCCGCGCCTCCGTGCTTGGAAAAACTTAGTAAGGTCAAAGATTTAGCCAGAGTTTTTGCTCGCGCCAACAATCTGCGGCCCCTCAGACAAGAGAAAAGACGGTCCGTGGCTCAATCGTCATCGCAAATCTCAGGTGTCGCAGAACGCTACGCGGGTTCGCTGTTCGAACTTGCGCTGCAGTCGAATTCGGTGGCCAAGGTCGAGGCCGACCTCAACAGTTTCGCCAAGATGCTGGATGACAGCGCCGACCTGACGCGCCTCATCAACAGCCCGGTGTTCTCCAGCGAGGACCAGGCCAAGGCAATCGCGTCGATCGCCGACAAGGCCGGCATCACCGGCCTGACCGGCAATTTTCTGCGCGTCGTCGCCCGCAACCGCCGGCTCTTCGCGGTGCCCGGCATGATCAAGGCATTTCGCCGGATTTCCGCCGAACAGCGCGGTGAGACATCAGCGGAGGTCACTTCGGCGCATGAACTGACGGCTGCCCAGCAGACGGAACTCAAGGCCGCGCTGAAAAGCGTCGCCGGCAAGGACGTAGCCATCACTGTTACCGTCGATCCGTCGCTGCTCGGCGGGCTGGTGGTCAAGATGGGCTCGCGCCAGATCGATACGTCGCTCAAAACCAAACTCAATTCGCTCAAGCTTGCACTGAAAGAGGTCGGCTGATGGACATCCGCGCCGCGGAAATTTCCGCAATTCTCAAAGACCAGATCAATAATTTCGGCAAGGAGGCCGAGGTCTCCGAAGTCGGCCAGGTGCTGTCCGTCGGTGACGGTATCGCTCGCGTCTACGGCCTCGACAATGTCCAGGCCGGCGAAATGGTCGAGTTCCCCGGCGGCATCCGCGGCATGGCGCTCAACCTCGAAGCCGACAATGTCGGCGTCGTCATCTTCGGCGCCGACCGCGACATCAAGGAAGGCGACGTCGTCAAGCGCACCGGCGCCATCGTCGATACGCCTGTCGGCATGGGCCTGCTCGGCCGCGTCGTCGACGCGCTCGGCAATCCGATCGACGGCAAGGGCCCGATCAAGGCGACCGAACGCAAGCGCGTGGACGTCAAGGCGCCAGGCATCATCCCGCGCAAGTCGGTCAACGAGCCGATGTCGACCGGCCTCAAGGCCATCGATGCGCTGATCCCTGTTGGCCGCGGCCAGCGCGAGCTGGTCATCGGCGATCGCCAGACCGGAAAGACCGCGATCATCCTCGACACGATGCTCAACCAGAAGGCCGTGCACGACAACGGACCGGAAAAGGAAAAGCTCTACTGCGTCTATGTCGCCATCGGGCAGAAGCGCTCAACGGTCGCGCAGTTCGTGAAGGTTCTCGAAGAGCGCGGCGCGCTTGAATATTCGATCATCGTCGCCGCCACCGCTTCCGATCCGGCGCCGATGCAGTTCCTGGCGCCGTTCACCGGCGCCACTATGGGCGAATATTTCCGCGACAACGGCATGCATGCGCTGATCAGCTATGACGATCTGTCGAAGCAGGCCGTCGCCTATCGCCAGATGTCGCTCTTGCTGCGCCGCCCGCCGGGTCGCGAAGCCTATCCGGGCGACGTGTTCTACCTGCATTCGCGCCTGCTCGAGCGCGCCGCCAAGCTCAACGACGATCTGGGCGGCGGTTCGCTGACCGCGCTGCCGATCATCGAGACGCAGGCCAACGACGTGTCGGCCTACATCCCGACCAACGTGATCTCGATCACCGACGGCCAGATCTTCCTCGAAACCAACCTGTTCTTCCAGGGCATCCGTCCGGCGGTCAACGTCGGCCTGTCGGTGTCGCGCGTCGGTTCGTCGGCGCAAATCAAGGCGATGAAGCAGGTCGCCGGCTCGATCAAGGGCGAGCTCGCGCAGTACCGCGAAATGGCTGCGTTCGCGCAGTTCGGCTCCGATCTCGACGCCGCCACGCAGCGCCTGCTCAACCGCGGCTCGCGCCTGACCGAACTGTTGAAGCAGCCGCAGTTCTCGCCCCTCAAGGTCGAGGAGCAGGTCACGGTGATCTTCGCCGGCGTCAACGGCTATCTCGACAAGCTGGCGCTGAACCAGGTCGGCAAGTTCGAGCACGGCCTGCTCAGCCATATGCGCTCGGCCGGCAAGGACGTGCTGGACGGCATCCGCAAGGAAAAGGCACTGTCGGACGATCTGCGCGCCAAGCTGAAGGCCGAGATCGACGCCTTCGCCAAGACCTTCGCTTGAGAAGAAGCCGGACGCTCGGGATCAGGTTTGAAGCATGCCTTCATTAAAAGACCTTCGTAACCGTATCGCCTCGGTCAAGGCGACGCAGAAGATCACCAAGGCGATGCAGATGGTCGCCGCGGCGAAGCTGCGCCGCGCGCAGGAAGCAGCGGAGGCGGCGCGTCCCTATTCCGAGCGGATGGGTGCGGTGCTGGCCAATATCACGCAGGCGATCGGCGGCGGCGGCGATGCCCCGGCGCTGATGACCGGCACCGGCAAGGACGATGTGCATCTGCTCGTCGTCTGCACCGCCGAGCGCGGCCTGTGCGGCGGCTTCAACTCGCAGATCGCACGTCTGGCCCGCGACCATATCCGCCGGCTGCTGGCCGACGGCAAGCAGGTCAAGATCATCTGCGTCGGCAAGAAGGGTTTCGACATTCTGCGCCGAGACTATGCCTCGCTGATTATCGACCGCGTCGACCTCCGCGATGTCAAGAAGCTCGGCTTCGTCAATGCCGATGCGATCGCCCGTAAGATCATCCATCTGTTCGGCGAAGGCGGCTTCGATATCTGCACGCTGTTTTATTCGCAGTTCAAGTCGGTGATCAGCCAGATTCCGACCGCGCAGCAGATCATTCCTGCCGGCGTGGCTTCCGCTCCCGCCGAAGCGACCGCCGGTGGCAATGCCGTCTACGAATACGAGCCGGAGCCGGGCGAGATCCTCACCGATCTCATTCCGCGCAACATCTCGGTCCAGGTCTTCCGCGCGCTGCTCGAAAACGCAGCCGGCGAGATGGGCGCCAAAATGAGCGCCATGGACAATGCAACGCGCAATGCCGGCGACATGATCAACAAACTGTCGATCACCTATAACCGCCAGCGGCAGGCGCAGATCACCAAGGAACTGATCGAAATCATTTCGGGCGCCGAAGCGCTCTAGGCGCGACCGCCAGGAGGTCATCGACCTTCTGATGGAGCGTGAGAAACAAAGGACGAGAAGGGTAAAGACGATGGCGAAAGCAGCGACCCCCGCGAAGACGGCCCCCAAGGCGGCCGCAAAGGCTCCGGCAGCAGCGGCGAAGGCCGCTCCGGCCAAGAAGGCGGCCGCGCCCGCCAAGGCCGCGGCCCCGGCAGTGAAGACGACGAGCGTTGCCGTCAAGAAGACCGGCGCCATCGGCAAGGTTCGCCAGGTCATCGGCGCCGTCGTCGACGTGCAGTTCGGCGATCATCTGCCGGCCATTTTGAACGCCATCGAAACCTCCAATGTCGGCAACCGCCTGGTGCTCGAAGTTGCCCAGCATCTGGGCGAAAACACCGTGCGCTGTATCGCCATGGATTCCACCGAAGGCCTGGTTCGCGGCCAGGACGTCTATGACACCGGCGCGCCGATCACCGTTCCGGTCGGCCCGGGCATGCTCGGCCGCATCATCAACGTCATCGGCGAGCCGGTCGACGAAGAAGGCCCGGTCGACGGCATCGAGATGCGCGCCATCCACCAGCCGGCGCCTACCTATGTCGAACAGTCGACGGAAGCGCAGATCCTGATCACCGGCATCAAGGTGCTCGACCTTCTGGCGCCCTACGCCCGCGGAGGCAAGATCGGCCTGTTCGGCGGCGCCGGCGTCGGCAAGACGGTTCTGATCCAGGAGCTGATCAACAACGTCGCCAAGGCGCATGGCGGCTTCTCGGTCTTCGCCGGCGTCGGCGAGCGCACCCGCGAGGGCAACGATCTTTATCACGAGTTCATCGAGTCCGGCGTCAACAAGAAGGGCGGCGGCGAAGGCTCCAAGGCGGCACTGGTCTATGGCCAGATGAACGAGCCGCCGGGCGCGCGTGCCCGCGTCGGCCTGACCGGCCTGACGGTCGCCGAATATTTCCGCGACCAGGGCCAGGACGTGCTGTTCTTCGTCGACAACATCTTCCGCTTCACGCAGGCCGGTTCTGAAGTGTCGGCGCTGCTCGGCCGTATTCCTTCGGCCGTGGGTTACCAGCCAACGCTGGCCACCGACATGGGTGCGCTGCAGGAACGCATCACCACAACGACCAAGGGTTCGATCACTTCGGTGCAGGCGATCTACGTGCCGGCCGACGATTTGACCGACCCGGCGCCTGCGACCTCGTTCGCCCACCTGGACGCGACGACCGTGCTCAACCGCGCGATCTCGGAAAAGGGCATCTACCCCGCCGTCGATCCGCTCGACTCGACCTCGCGCATGCTCGATCCGCTGGTCGTCGGCGAGGAGCACTATGCCGTCGCCCGCCAGGTGCAGTCGATCCTCCAGCGCTATAAGTCGCTGCAGGACATTATCGCCATCCTTGGCATGGATGAGCTGTCGGAAGAGGACAAGCAGACGGTGGCCCGCGCCCGCAAGATCGAGCGCTTCCTGTCGCAGCCGTTCTTCGTCGCCGAAGTGTTTACGGGTGCGCCGGGCAAGCTGGTCGACCTCGCCGACACAATCAAGGGCTTCAAGGGCCTCTGCAACGGCGACTACGATCACCTGCCGGAAGCCGCCTTCTACATGGTCGGCGGCATCGACGAAGCGGTCGAGAAGGCTCAGCGCCTGGCGGCTGAAGCAGCGTAATCAAGGCAATAGGGAGTAGTCAGTAGTCAGTAGTGAATAGCGGCCGGGTGATCAGGACAGCTGTCCTCTCCCTACTCCCCACTCACTATTCCCTACTCACTAAATTGACATGGCTGAAGCTTTCAAGTTCGAACTGGTCTCGCCGGAGCGCCTCCTGGTTTCCGAGCAGGTCGAGTCCGTCGTCATTCCAGGCGCCGAAGGTGAAATGACGGTCATGGCGCACCATGCGCCAGTCATGACCACGATCAAGCCGGGCGTCGTCACGCTGAAGACCGCCGGCGGCAAGGAAGAGCGCTATGTGGTGTTCGGCGGCTTTGCCGACATCGTCCCTGCCGGCTGCACGCTGCTCGCCGAATCGGCGGTCGCCGTCGGCGATATCGACCGCGCCGATCTCGCCCGCCGCATCCAGGAAGCCAAGGAAGACGCCGCCGACGCCAAGGACGACCAGAGCCGCAGCAAGGCGGAGCAGTTCCTTAGCCAGCTTACCACGCTCGAAGGCGCGCTGCTGCCGGCGTAAGCCGCAGAATGACTTGAAGAAAAGGCCGGGCTCAGCCCGGCTTTTTTGTTGCGGCCGCCATCCTGGATCGTCTCGCATAGGCGCAGGGCCTTGGCGGGATTTCAGGGCGGGCAGCCAGCATGATCAGATCGGGTGGCGGCATGCCGGCTGCCAGTCAGGGCGAGATGAGCTTGTATTAGGCGATGGCGCCGGCGGAACCGCGATTTGGCTGCGGCGGTACAGTCGGATCGGGGCTTGCCCCTGCTTTCTGGTTGTTCGACAGTCCGGCTGTCTATCGATTTGGGGTGGCCGATGACGGAACAGACAACGCAACCGGAAGCGGCCTCGCGATCCCGGTGGACGACGGCGCTGATCGCGGCCTTTGGCGGTCCGTTCGGCGGGTTCCTTTGGGTCGGCGCCGGCCGGCCGGCGGTTGCCAGCCTGGTGGTGATCAGCGCCATAAGCATTGCGCTGACATATGTGGGATTCCCGGTTCTGCCGGGGGTCGATCTCGCCTGGCTGGTGGATCTCTCCAGTTTAGGTCTCATGGTCCTGTGGGTAGCGCTCGTCGTGCCTTTCGCGTCACGATACAGACCGAACCGGTGGTATTCACACGGCCTTTCGGTGCTGCTGTTGGCCGTGCTGACCTCCTACGGAGCCGCGTTAGCGATCCGCACATTCCTCTTCCAGCCGTTTTCGACCCCGGCAGGCAGCATGACACCAACGCTGGAACTCGGCGACTATTTCTTCGTCTCGAAGTTTGCCTATGGTTACAGCCGCTACAGTGTTCCTCTTGGGCTGCTGCCCTTCGAAGGCCGGATCTTTGCCGCCGAGCCGAAGCGCGGAGATATTGTGGTGTTCAAATTTCCTGCGGATCCGAGCATCGACTACGTCAAGCGGGTCGTTGGACTGCCGGGCGACAAAATCCAGATGGTCGACGGAATCCTTCGCATCAATGGTGTGGCGGTCAAACTCGAGGATGTTGGTCCGTACAGCTCCGAGGACTCTCCCCAAAGCGCCAGACTGCAACGTGAAACCCTCCCCAACGGCGTTTCCTATTCCGTCATCAGTCTTACGGACAATTCAATAACCGACAACACGCGGGTGTTCGACGTGCCCGAAGGCCACTATTTCGCGCTTGGCGACAACAGGGATAATTCCTCCGATAGCCGGCTCAGTGTCGGCTTCGTTCCTGCCGAAAACCTGGTCGGCAAGGCAGTGCGACTGTTCTGGAATTCGCAAGGCACGGAGTATTCGTCGCGGCAGAGGCTGGACGCTCCGGCGGGACAATAGGCTTGAAATGGGCGGTTCCGGACCAGCTTCAGCCTACGTTTGTCGGCTCCGGTATGCCGAGCGCTGAGAGCGCAAGCACGATCCCGCCTTGCAGGATATGCTCGCGATGAGCGGCGACCAGTTCGATCAGCGTCTGCCGCTCGGGCTTGCCGCTGGCGAAGCCGGCCCAGTCGAACACCGCCGCTACTCGTTCCAGCATCCGTCGTTCGTCGAGCGCCGCCAGCGCCGCGTCGAGCGGATCGGTAAAGTGGGCTTCCGGCAGGTCCTTGCCGCGCGCCTCGCAGGCGGCGATCCAGGCGGCGATCACCAGCGTCAGATGCTCCGGGACCAGGCCGGCCTGGATGCATTCGATGGCGGTAGCGACAATGCGCTGCGGCAATTTCTGGCTGCCGTCATTGGCGATCTGCGCGGTGCGGTGGGCCAGCGCGGTGTTGGAGAAACGTTCGGCAAGTTCGGCCGTATAGGCTGACGTGTCGAGCCCGGCATCCCCAGGCAATGTCGGGATGGCCTCGGCCCAGAGCCGGTCGACGAACGCGCGGATCGCGGGATCCGCGAAGGCGCGGTCGACGGTGACGTGGCCGCTGAGCAGGCCGATATAGGCGATGCCCGAATGGGCGCCGTTGAGCAGCCGAAGCTTCATGTCCTCGAACGGCCGGACATCCTCGACCATGGTGACGCCGAATTTCTCCCAGGCCGGGCGGCCGGCTGGAAACCTGTTTTCGATCACCCATTGCCGGAACGGTTCGGTCATCACCGGCCAGGCGTCCTCGCGGCCGAGTTCGACCGCGATGCGCGCCCGGTCGGCATCGGTGGTTGCCGGCACGATGCGGTCGACCATGCTCGATGGGAATGCAACGTCATCGGCTATATGACCGGCGAGGGCAGCGTCGCCTGAAGCAGCAGCGCCGGCATCGCGCAGTTTTGCAAACCCGACCAGCAGCCGGTGCAGCGTGGCGCCATTGGCCGGCAGGTTGTCGCAGCAAAGCACGGTGAAGGGCGGCGTGCCGGCGGCCCGGCGTCGCACCAGCGCTTCCGCCAGGAATCCATGCGCTGTCCTGGGAGATCCGGGATTGCCCAGATCGTGGACGATATCGGGATGGTTTTCGTCGAGGCTGCCGTCGGCGGCCCTGAGATAGGCCTTTTCGGTGATGGTCAGGGTGACGATGCGGGTGCGCGGGTCGGTCAGCGCGGCCAGCACCGCGCCGGGGTCTTCCGGCGCGACCAGCATCGACTGGATCGAGCCGATAATGTGCAGCGCTTCGCCATCGCTGCCGCGCACCGCCAGCGTGTAGAGCCCGTCCTGTGGCGTCAGCGCATCGCGCGTGTAGGGGCTGCGCAGCGAGACGCCGACAATGCCCCAGCCGGTCTCGCCGGCCGCTAGGCAGTCATCGACATAGGCGGCCTGATGGGCACGGTGGAAGGCTCCAACGCCGAGATGGACGATGCCTGGGGCGACACTGGCGCGATCATAGGGGGGGACCGCGACCGAGGCCGGCAAGGATTGCACTGTTGCGTTGGAAAGGCGTCTGCTGGTCATGGCGCGGCTTGTCGCTGGATGGTGTGCGGGGCGGGATCTGCTAGCGGCGTAACATCCGCTCTTCCGCCGCACAATGACCTGACGCCGGTTAAAAGTCATCATACAACAATCCAGTTTTTGTATGTTGACATTATTTCTTTCCAATCCTACCGATATCGCCCCTGGGAGGAACGACGTGGCGGGACTGACCGATCCGGATCTGCTTTTTGCCGCCGAAGGGCGCGCGCTGTCGATCGCGCGCGATCTCCATGCCGGCATCAAGGACCTGCCGATCATCAGCCCGCACGGCCACACCGATCCGCGTTGGTATGCGCTCAACGAACCATTCCCCGATCCCGCGCAATTGCTGGTGGTGCCCGACCACTACATTTTCCGTATGCTGTTCAGCCAGGGCGTGCGGCTGGAAGATCTCGGCGTCCCGACCCTCGACGGCTCGCCGGTCGAGACCGATCCCAGGGCGATCTGGCGGCGCTTCGCCGAGCACTATTACCTCTTCCGCGGCACGCCGACGCGGTTGTGGCTCGACCATGTGCTCGAGCATCTGTTCGGCATCGAAGAGCCGCTCAACGCCAGCACCGCTAGCCGCCATTACGACACCATCGCGGCGCTTTTGCAGCGCGACGATTATCGCCCACGCGCGCTGTTCGAGCGCTTCAACATCGAGGTCATCGCGACGACCGAGGGCGCACTCGACGATCTCCAATGGCACAAGACGATCCGCGACAGCGGCTGGCAGGGCCGCGTCGTCACTGCCTACAGGCCGGATGCCGTCGTCGATCCCGACTTCGAAGGATTTTCTGCCAATCTCGATCGCCTGGGCGAGATCGCCGGCTGCGACACCCGCACATGGGTCGGCTATCTCGACGCGCATCGCCAGCGCCGCGCCTTCTTCAAAAGTTTCGGCGCAACCTCGTCGGATCACGGCCATCCGACGGCCGAGACCGCCAATCTTTCCGATGCGGCGGCGGAAGAGCTGTTCAACCGCATCCGCCGCGGCTCGGACGACGAGCGCGAGCGCAAGCTGTTTCGCGCCCAGATGCTGACCGAAATGGCCAAGATGAGCCGCGACGACGGGCTGGTCATGCAGATCCATCCCGGCTCATGGCGCAACCACTCGCCTGGTGTTTTCCAAAAATTCGGCCGCGACAAAGGCTTCGATATTCCGACCCGCACCGACTATGCCGCGGCGCTCAAACCCTTGCTCGACTGCGTCGGGCTGGAGCGCGACCTCTCCATCATTCTGTTCACGCTCGACGAGACCAGCTACGCGCGCGAACTGGCGCCGCTGGCCGGCGTCTATCCGGCGTTGAAGCTCGGGCCGGCCTGGTGGTTCCACGACAGTCCGGAAGGCATGCGCCGGTTCCGCGAGATGACCACCGAGACCGCCGGCTTCTACAACACCGTCGGCTTCAACGATGACACCCGTGCCTTTCCGTCGATTCCCGCCCGTCACGATGTGGCGCGCCGGGTTGACTGCGCCTTTCTCGCCCGTCTCGTCGCCGAGCACCGGCTGCGTGAGGACGAGGCGCATGAGCTGGCGCGGGAGCTTGCCTACACGCTTGCCAAGAAGGCGTACCGGCTGTGAGCCGGGCGCGTGGAATTTTAAAAGGGAGGAAGACAGTCATGTTGCATTTTTCAAAACTGGTGGCAGCCACATTCGCCTTCGGCTCGCTGATGATCGGCGTTGCCGGCGCCCAGACCGTACTGCGCTCGGCTGACACCCATCCGGACGGGTATCCGACCGTCGAGGCGGTCAAATATCTCGGCGAGCTCATCAAGGAGCGCACTGCCGGCCGCTATTCGGTCGAGGTCTATCATTCGGCGCAGCTCGGCGAGGAAAAGGACACGATCGAGCAGACGCAGACCGGTGTCATCGATCTGAACCGCGTCTCGATGGGTCCGTTCAACGGCATCGTGCCGGAAACCGCGGTGCCGTCGCTGCCCTACATGTTCCGTTCGGTCGAGCACATGCGCCATGTCATGGACGGGCCGATCGGCGACGAGATCCTCAAGGCCTTCGAGACGCATGATCTGGTCGGCCTTGCCTTCTACGATTCCGGCGCCCGTTCCTTCTACAACACCAAGAAGGACATCACCTCGATCGCCGATCTGAAAGGCATGAAGTTCCGCGTCATCCAGTCCGACGTGTTCGTCGACATGGTCAACGCGCTTGGCGCAAATGCCACGCCGATGGCCTATGGCGAGGTCTATTCGGCGCTCGAAACCGGCGTCATCGACGGCGCCGAGAACAACTGGCCCAGCTTCGAATCCGCCAAGCACTACGAAGTCGCCAAGCACTATACCGTCGACCAGCACCAGATCGTGCCGGAAGTGCTGGTGATGTCGAAATCGAGCTGGGACAGACTGACGCCGGAAGACCAGGCGATCGTCAAGCAGGCGGCCAAGGATAGCGTCGTCAAGATGCGCGAATTGTGGGACGCGCAGGAGAAGAAGTCGCGAGAGATCGTCGAGAAGGCCGGCGTCAAGGTCAGCGAGATCGACAAGCAGCCGCTGATCGATGCGATGAAGCCGGTCTACGACAAGTATCTGAAGACGCCGGAGCTCAAGGACCTCGCGACGCGCATCCAGGCGACCAAGTGATTTTCTGGCGGGGCGGCATGGCGCCGCCCCGCCAATCGCTTTTAGGGGACGGAAAGACCGGGAGGATCGGATGACTGCGGGAACGGCCAGGAGCGGAGCGCCACCGCGCTTCAGCGCGGTGCTTTCGAAGATTTGCGACGGTGCGCTCTATCTCGCGGGCATCGGGATGGTCGCCATGACCGCGCTTGTTGCCTACCAGGTGTTTTCCCGCTTCGTGCTCAACGCGTCACCGAGCTGGACCGAAGTCACCGCCATCATGCTGATGAACTGGTTCATCTTCCTGGGCGCTGCCGTCGGCGTGCGCGAGAATTACCATATGGGCTTCGACGTGCTGCTCTATATCCTGCCCAAGGGCAGCAAATGGGCGCTGCGCACCCTGTCCGACCTGATCGCGTTTGGCTTCGGCTTCGGCATGGTCTGGTACGGCTGCAAGCTGGTCGGGCTGACCTGGCACACTGTCATCCCGGCGCTCGAACTTCCCGGCGGTTTCGACTATCTGCCGCTGGTTGCCGGCGGCTTTCTGATCTGCCTGTTCTCGGCCGAACGCATCGCGCTGCGCTGGTCCGGCGCCGACATCGACAAGGATATCAATCTCGAAGAAGTGCCGGAAATGCCGGCCGTGCAGGAGGCCTAGATGGAACTCTGGATCCTGTTTGGCGTCTTCACGCTTTTGATGTTTGCCGGCACGCCGATCGCCTTTTGCCTGGGTGCGGCGTCCTTCGCCACCGTGCTTTATCTCGGCCTGCCGCCCCTGGTGGTGTTCCAGCAATTGAAGTCGGGCATGTCGGCGTTCTCGCTGATGGCGATCCCGTTCTTCATCTTTGCCGGCGACCTGATGGTGCGCGGCGGCATCGCGCAGCGCATCGTTTCCTTTGCCGGCTCGCTGGTCGGTCATGTCCGCGGTGGGCTCGGTCAGGTCAACATCATCGCCGCGACGTTGTTCGGCGGCATTTCCGGCTCGGCTGTGGCGGAAGCCGCTGCCGTCGGCGGGCTGATGATCCCGCAGATGAAAGCGCGCGGCTACGGCGCCGACTATGCCGTCAACGTCACCTCGATGGCGGCGCTGATCGCGCTGCTTCTGCCGCCGTCGCAGAACATGATCATCTATTCGATCGCCGGCGGCGGCAAGATTTCGATCGCCGACCTGTTCACCGCCGGTATCCTGCCTGGTCTGCTGTTCGCCGCTTCGCTGATGGTCACCGCCTATTTCGTCGCCCGCAGCCGCGGCTACCCGGTCGAGGCTTTTCCCGGCTTGTCGCGTGTCGGCCAGCTGGCGGTCATCGCCATCCCCGGACTTCTGCTCATCGGGATCATCTTCGGCGGCGTTCGCTCGGGCGTTTTCACGGCGACGGAAAGCTCCTGCATCGCCATCATCTACGCTTTGCTGGTCACCGTCTTCGTCTACCGGTCGATGGCCTGGGGCGATTTCGTCCATGCCACAAAGGGCGCGGTGCGCACGACCTCAATGGTGCTGCTGATCATCGGCACGGCGGCCTCGTTCAGCTGGCTGATGGCCTATCTCAAAGTGCCGGTGCTGCTGATCGCAGGCATGAACGCCATCTCCACCGATCCGCTGGTGGTGCTGCTTCTGCTCAACGTCCTGATGCTGCTGCTCGGCACCTTCATGGACATGGGGCCGATGATCATCATCTGCACGCCGATCTTCCTGCCGCTGGTCACCCATTACGGCGTCGACCCCGTGCATTTCGGCGTCATCACCATCCTCAATCTCGGCATTGGCCTCAACACGCCACCGGTCGGCACGGTGCAGTTCGTCGCCTGTGCCGTCGGCAAGATTACGGTCTGGGAAGCGATGCGCTCGATCTGGCCGTTCTATGGCGCGGGCATCGTGGTTCTGGGGCTGGTGACCTATATTCCGGCGATTTCGCTCTGGTTGCCGAGCGTGTTCAAATAGGCGTCTTCAAACAGGGGTGCGATATGGCATCGGATAGCGCTGTCGATCTCAGGGTCGAGAGAAAACCCAAACTGTCGGAGACCGTCGTTGCGGCGATCCGCAAGCAATTGCAGGCGGGCGAGATCCTGCCCGGCCACAAATTGCCGACCGAGGGCCAGCTGACCGAGACCTTCGGCGTCAGCCGCACCGTCATCCGCGAAGCGCTGGCCAAGCTCGCCGCCGACGGGCTGGTCGAGGCGCGCCAGGGCGCCGGCGTGTTCGTCACCGAGCACATCTCAACGATGTTCGGCGCGCTCGCCGCCGATATGGGCAGCAAGGATTCCATCGCGCTCAATGTGCTCGAAGTGCGCCTGGCCGTCGAAATCGAATCGGCCGGGCTCGCCGCCATTCGCCGCAACGCCGCGCAGGAAGCGGCGATCCAGGAAGCCTTCTTCGAGTTCGAACGGCTGCTTCTCAACAGCGAGCCGACCGGTCCGGCCGATCTCGCCTTCCACCGGGCAATCGCCAGCGCCACCAACAACCCGTTCTATGTCGAGATGCTCGATGTGCTCGGACGCCGCGCCATTCCTTGCGACGTGACCTCGCCCTGGTCGACCGAACTGGTGCAATCCGACAGCTATCAGCGAGGGCTGCAACGCGAGCATCTGGTGATCCTGAATGCGATCACCTCAGGCGACGCCGAAGCCGCGCGCGAGGCGATGCGCGCTCATCTCACCGCCAGCCAAGAGCGCTACCGCGAGCGGCTGCACGCCCGCCAGGTCTACTACGCCGACTCGGTCAAGGCGTCGGCAACCAAATAGCCATTCATTCAGCTGGAGCAGCAATGACTCAAAGTCACCCGCATACCGATTTCACCTCGCGTTTCGCCATCGACCCGGTCGCCGCTGCTTCCATGGGCACCGACGAACTGCGTCACAATTTCCATATTGACGACCTGTTCCAGCCGGGACGCATAAGCCTGACCTACACCCATTATGACCGCATGATCGTTGGCGGCGCCGTGCCGGAAGGGACAGCGCTGCCGCTGGAGGCGATCAAGCCGACGGGGACCAAGAATTTTCTCGACCGCCGCGAGCTGATCATCGTCAATATCGGCGGCGCCGGCTCGGTGACGGCAAATGGCGAGACCCACCAGTTGCAGGCGCGTGACATGCTCTATCTCGGCATGGGCAGCACCGACGTGTCGTTCGCGTCGGCCGACGCGGGCGCACCGGCCAAATTCTACCTGCTCAGCGCGCCGGCGCATCATACCCATCCGAGCCGGCTGATCCGCATTGGCGATGCCAAGCGCCTCGATCTCGGCAGCAAGGAAACCTGCAACGAACGCTCCATCTTCCAGTTCATCCATGCCGATGGCGTCAAGACCTGCCAACTGGTGGTCGGTATGACCCAACTGGCGCCGGGCTCGGTGTGGAACACTATCCCTTGCCATGTGCATGACCGGCGCATGGAGGCCTATCTCTATTTCGACCTGCCGGAGACGGCGCGCGTCTTCCATTTCATGGGCGAGCCGGACGAAACGCGGCATCTGGTGATGGCTAACGAGGAGGCGGTGCTGTCGCCGGGCTGGTCGATCCATTCGGGGGCCGGCACCTCGAACTATGCCTTCATCTGGGCGATGGCCGGCGACAATGTCGACTACACCGATGTCGACCCGGTGCCGCTGGGTGAATTGCGTTGAGCGGCCCTTCCTCCTTCAGCCTGGCCGGCAAGCGTATCCTGGTCACCGGCGCGAACACCGGCATCGGCCAGGGCATCGCCGGCTCGATCGCGCGCGCCGGCGGCACCGTCATCGGTGTCGGCCGCTCGGCGATGGACGACACGGAAAGACAAGTCGCGGAAGCCGGTGGCCAGTTCGAGGCGGTGCGATGCGATCTTGCCGACCATGCGGCCGCCAAGGCGATGCTCGACCAGGTCTGGGAAAAGACCGGCCCGATCGACGGGCTGGTCAACAATGCCGGCATCATCCGCCGCGCCGATGCGGTCGATTTCTCCGAGGCCGACTGGGACGACGTCATCGACGTCAATCTGAAGACGCTATTCTTTCTCAGCCAGGGTTTTGCCAGACACGTGCTGGCCGATCCCGGGCGGCGCGGCAAGATCGTCAACATCGCCTCGGTGCTGAGTTTCCAGGGCGGCATCCGCGTCGCGTCCTATACCGCGTCGAAACATGGCGCGCTCGGCGTGACCCGGCTGCTTGCCTGCGAATGGGCGGCCAAAGGCATCAATGTCAATGCCATTGCGCCCGGCTATATTGAAACCAGCAACACCGAGGCGTTGCGCGCCGATCCCGACCGCAGTGCTGCCATCCTGGCGCGCATTCCGGCGGGACGTTGGGGCGGGCCGGAAGACATAGGCGATGCCGCCGTGTTCCTGCTGGCGCCAGCGTCCGACTATATGCATGGCGCGGTGGTTCCCGTGGACGGCGGCTGGCTGGCGCGATGAGGAGATGGTCATGATTGAAGCCAAGATTTTCGCACAGCCCGGCGAGAGCGCCTGGACGCCGACGCCGGACGGCAACAGGCGGCGCGTTCTCCTGCACACCGACGAACTGATGATGGTCGAGTTCGGTTTCGACAAGGGCGGCGTCGGCGCACTGCATTCGCACCCGCATGTCCAGGCCAGCTATGTCGCCGAAGGTCGCTTCGAGGTGACCATCGACGGCCGCACCGCGACCATCGAGACCGGCGGCAGCTTCATCGTGCCGTCCAATCTGGTGCACGGCGTCAAGGCGCTGGAGGCCGGGCGCCTGGTCGACAGCTTTACCCCGCACCGCGCCGATTTCCTGGCCTGAACCTTTTTCGGCAATTCCAGAAACAGGAAACCCGCGCCTCCTGGGGAGGCGCGGGCCGTTGCCTGTGCGCTCGTGGCGCAGCGGTACTCGAAACATCGCCGCAGGGTTGGACGGTGCCGCAACATGGTGAAGATAGGTTTAACGATGCCAATCAGGTCGATCGCCGGTGGGGTGTTGCTGCTGCTTGTTGTGGTCGCGCAGGGGCTGCGCTAATCGTTCTGTCCACGCCGCTGCTTCGGGCGGCCGATCGCAAAAACATCAGTGATGCAGATATCGACGACAAGCGTGCCGACGCACGATCCCAAACGGCGCGTCCTCAAGGACGTGTTCGGCTTCGACGATTTCCGTCCCGGACAGGCCGCGGTGATGGAGGCGCTGCTTGCCGGCCGTCATGTGCTGGCCGTCATGCCGACGGGTGCCGGCAAGTCGCTCTGCTATCAGGTCCCGGCGCTGGTCAAGGGCGGGCTGACCATCGTCGTTTCGCCGCTGGTGGCGCTGATGCAGGATCAGGTCGCGGCACTGCGCCTCGCCGGCGTCGCCGCCGATACGATCAATTCCTCGATCGACCGTGATGCCAATGTCGCGGCATG
The DNA here is from genome assembly GCF_040318615.1 of Mesorhizobium sp. M1078. NCBI lineage: Bacteria > Pseudomonadati > Pseudomonadota > Alphaproteobacteria > Hyphomicrobiales > Phyllobacteriaceae > Mesorhizobium > Mesorhizobium sp. M1078. The sequence goes on along the minus strand of NZ_JAMYMP010000008.1, from coordinate 143,725 downwards.
GCGCCGCGTCGCGTCGGGCCAGACGCGGCTGCTCTACCTCGCGCCGGAACGGCTGATGACCGAGCGGATGCTGGATGCGCTTGCCAGGCTCGATGTCAGCCTGATCGCCATCGACGAGGCGCATTGCATTTCGCAGTGGGGGCCGGCGTTCCGGCGCGAATATGAAGACCTGTCGCAGCTGCGTGGCATCTTTCCCGACGTACCGATCATTGCGGTGACGGCGACGGCGGACGAGACGACGCGGGCAGACATCGAGAGACGGCTGTTTGGCGGGCGTGTCGAAACGCAGGTGCTTGGCTTCGACCGGCCCAACATCAAGCTTGCCATCGAGCCCAAGCAGGACAGCAAGCGGCAGTTGCTCAACTTCATCGAGCGCCATCAGGGGCGCAGCGGCATCGTCTACTGCCTGTCGCGCAAGAAGACCGAAGAGATGGCGGCATTCCTCGAAAAGAACGGCGTGACCGCGCTCGCCTATCACGCCGGGATGAGCAAGGAGGCGCGTGATGCCAACCAGAACGCCTTCATGACCCTGTCGGGCGTCGTCATGGTGGCGACCATCGCCTTCGGCATGGGGATCGACAAGCCTGATGTCGCCTATGTCTTCCACACCGACCTGCCGGGCAGCCTCGAAGCCTATTACCAGGAAATCGGCCGCGCCGGTCGCGACGGCCGGGCGGCGGAGGCGCATATGCTTTACGGCCTTGGCGACATCCGCATGCGCCGCATGTTCATCGACGACGAGGACGCCGCTGTCGAACACAAGCGCCGCTCGCATGGCCGGCTCGATACGCTGATCGGCTATTGCGAGACGGCCGAGTGCCGCCGCCAGGTGCTGCTCGGTTATTTCGGTGAAGAGGCGGTCCCTTGCGGCAATTGCGACAATTGCCTGGAACAGGCGCCGCGCGCCGACGGCACCGCCGAGGCGCGCCTCATCCTGGCGGCCGTGGCGCAGAGCGGCGAGCGCTTCGGCGCCGGCCATGTCATCGACATCCTGATCGGCCACGAGACTGAAAAGATCGCGGCAAGGGGGCATCACAGGCTGGCAGCCTTCGGCAATGGCGCCGCGCACAAGAAGGATTTTTGGCAATCTATGATTCGCCAGCTGGTCGCGAACGGTTTCCTGATGCCGGACCCGGCCGGCCATGGCGGGTTGGCCATCGCGGACAAGGGCCACGCACTCGGCCGGGGCGAGGTGCCGTTCCAGTATCGGGTCGAGATGCGCACGCGCGCCGCGCGCCGCGCGGCTCATGCCGGGCAGAGCCCTCAGAGCGAAAATGTAGATGCGTCGCTGCTCGCGACGCTGAAGACGCTGCGGCTGCGTCTGGCCAAGGAACGCCAGGTGCCGGCCTATGTGGTGTTTTCGGATCGTACACTGATCGACATGGCCGAGCGTCGTCCGCAAGACCTCGACGATTTCGCCGGGGTCAACGGCGTAGGTGCGGCCAAGCTCAAGGAGTTCGGCAAGGCTTTTCTGAGCGCCATTGCCGCGCACTTTTCCGAGGCGTCAGGCTGAGAGGCTTTTGCTGGACCAAAGCCCGATCGGCATCAGTACGCCTTCAACTTGCCCGCCCGCTTATCCTTTCATTTGGGCGCTACCCTGCCGTAGGGGAATGGCCTTCCAAATTGTATGGAACCGTGACGACAACACACATTCCTGAATCTATGCGGTCGATTCTTCGGATGTAGCCGTGACTATGGAAACCCGCTGTTGCGCGCGGAAGGCGGTTTTCTCGGCCTTGGAGACGCTACGTCGGCAGCTGCTATCCGCTGACCCGAATGGTATGATTCAGACCATCTTTGTTGTTGAAAACCCGCTTTCGACGGGCGTATAGCACTCGCCGTTACCATTGCTCTTCGTAGGGAGGCTGTGATGGATAACGTGGTACCAATCCGCAAAGCATTGCCTTGCGTGGAAGTGGTCGAAGCCGGCGGCGGATGGTCCGTTCCTGTGGCCAAGGAAGACCAGGAAATTACCCGATCATTCGTGATTGAACCGTTTGCGCTGTCCTATGCTGAGGGCCAGCGGATACGCCTGCATCACGACAAGTTCGTTCGTCTGTAGAGAGGCTAAGCCCGATGAAAGACCGGTGGGAACCTGACCACCAGTTCATTGAAAGCGCCCGCCGTAGCCAGCTCCGAGCGGAGAGCCAACTGGACTCCCTGCAATCGACCATCGCCGAAACGCGCCGCGTCCTAGAGGCTTCACGGAAGCTCTTGGAAAAGATTGCCGAGCGGGAACACCATACCCAGCCATAGGGAATGGCCGGTGCAGGTTGGGCATGCTTGTGGGGCTTCACCGCACCGGCCACTGCGGGAAGATATGAGGCCCCCCGCGCCGCCTAAGATATAGGCATATTAGCAATCGCGCAATTAACCCTATTGCGCTACCCAGCCGTAGAGGCAAGGAAATCGGAGAAGTTGGTGCCGGTTAACCGCCAGCACGCGAGCAAGTCATTCTGAAAGCATGAAAAACGCGATTTTGCTCGTGCCAATTGAGCGTCTGAAATCTAGTTCCTGCTGCCGATTATCCCTAAGTTAACTGGAATACTTATATCCCCGAAGGGTTGCGAATCAGTCGATTGTCAAGCGCATGCCATGGAGCAAGCAAGGGATCGATTTGAGCAGAAGGGCCGCAGCGGTCGAAGCGCGCCGGGAAATCCGAGCGGCTTCGGCAATTGTCCGCTCTGGCTCGCCCGCTACAACTCGACTCGCGCAGTGTGGACGAAATCACCGGCCATGTGGACGAGAACAATCTGGCGATGTCGTTCACCGAGTTTCGTTCGCGCTACAGCCTCTAAGGGCAAGGTGATCAAGGCGCTCGGATCGCCGCCTCAGGCGGCTTCGCGTTCGGCCTGCGCAGTCAGGTCCGGCTCCCGGCGGCTGTACTGCCGCGGCGAACAGCCCATGACGCGCTTGAATGCCGTGCTGAAGGCGCTTTCGGATTCGTAGCCGAGCGCCAGCGCGATGACGGAAACCGGATCGCCGGAATGCATCAGCCTGTCGCCGGCCAGCATCATGCGCCAGCGCGTCAGATAATCCAGGGGTGAGGCCCCGACCGTCTGCTTGAATCTGAGCGCAAAAGTCGATCGCGACATGCCGGCGCGCTCCGCCAGTTGCTGCAATGTCCAGCCATGCGCCGGGTCCTCGTGCATGGCGCCGATCGCCGCGCCGATCTGCCTGTCGGTCAGTGCGAACAGCCAGCCGACATTGCCTTGCGCGGTCATATGCAGGCGCAAGGCCTCGATCATGATCATGTGGGCGAGGTGCTCGACGATGAGAAAGCCGCCGGGACGCCGCTGGCGCAATTCCTGCATCATCCGCTCCACCGGCCAGCGAAGCGCCGAATGGTCGCTCTCGCCGCGGATGTGGACGATGGGCGGCAGCATCCGCAAGAGGATGCCGGCATGGTCGCCGGACAGCGTGAAGCGACTGCTGACCAGGAGGAAATCGCCGCCGCCATTATGGACGGTGATGCCGCCGGTCCGCGCCGGTGAAAAGATCGTTCGCGCATCGACCGTCGGCAGGCCGAGATCGCTGGCAAGGCGGAAAGGCCGGCCGCGCGGCAACAGGAAGCAGTCGCCCACGTCCAGCCGCACCGCGTCAGGGACGCCCTCGACCGACAGCCAGCATCGGCCGGACACCACGGCGCCGCATTTGATGGCGGCCTGCTGGTCAGGAAACTGGATCGCCCAGTCGCCACCGGTTTCCAGCCCAGCCGACAGGTAATTGCGCGGCTTCAGTAGCGACAGCACGTCTGACAGCGGATCCATGAGCGTTCTCGGACGATTGCGAAGATATCTCGGATTTTACACTATAGATCGTATGATCTCAAACTTCTATCTCCTTCGCAACGGGCTGCCTGTACGGCCCTCGACAACAACCAAGGAGAAATCATCATGCGTGTGTTCGTTACCGGGGCTACCGGTTTTGTCGGTTCGGCTGTTGTGCGGGAATTGCTCGGGGCGGGCCATCAGGTGCTTGGCCTCGCGCGGTCGGAAGCAGGTGCGGAGTCGATCGTGGCCGCGGGTGCCGAGGCGCATCGCGGCGATATCGAGGATTTCGACAGCCTGCGCAGCGGCGCTGCCCAATCGGATGGCGTCATCCACACGGCCTTCAACCACGACTTTTCGAGATTCGCCGCCAGTTGCGCAGTTGACCAGCGCGCCATCGAAACGCTCGGCGCGGCGCTCGAGGGTTCCGAGCGGCCGCTGCTTGTCACCTCCGGCCTCGCCGGTTTTGCGCAGGGAAGGCCGGCAACCGAAGACGACAAACCCGCGCCTCCATCGGCCGCCATGCCGCGCGCTTCGGAAGCAACGGCCGTGGCGCTCGCAGCGCGCGGGGTGCGCGCATCGACGGTGCGGCTGGCGCCGACCGTCCATGGCGAGGGCGATCACGGTTTCGTGCCGATGCTGATTGCCATTGCGCGTGAAAAGGGCGTCTCGGCCTATGTCGGCGACGGCGCAAATTGCTGGGCGGCGGTGCACCGGTTCGACGCCGCCACCCTGTACAGGCTGGCGGTGGAGAAGGGGGCGGGCGGCGTCAGCTATCATGCGGTTGCCGAACAGGGCGTGGCGAGCAAAGAGATCGCCGAGATCATCGGCCGCCGGCTCGGCCTGCCGGTCGTTTCCATAGGCCCCGAGGACGCGGCTGCGCATTTCGGCTTTCTCGGGCATTTCATCGGCAGGGACTTGTCGGCGTCAAGTGAGCAGACCCGCACTGCGCTGGGATGGCAGCCGACCGGGCTTGGGCTCATCGCCGATCTCGACCGTCCCGGCTATTTTGCGAGCTGAATGGGATCAGGGCCAGTCGCGTTGCATTGCACGACCGACAGCCTGGCGATCAGCGGCAGTGCCAGCAACACGGCCACACGCAGCCCGCCGAGCGGGCAGCACCGTCGTGCTGCTGGAACCGCCGCCACATCTGTATGGAGGCAAGCAGAACGAACACGGCGTAGGCCGCCCGCAGCCCGGACGACCTGCTCGCCCGTCGCCGGAAAGCCGGCGAAGGCATGGCCTCGTCATGGCAGACCTACCTTGTTACGGGGATGCGCGCGCGATTCCCGCGCCTAGTTAGAGATCGCTCTTCCTCACCTTGCCGTAAACGATATTCCGGTTCGAGCCATAGTAGACTTTCGCGTCGAAAGGACTCCCGCCGAGGGCGGCATTGATGATGTCCCACATATCGTCGGCCGAACGTAGGATGAGCGGCCAATCCATGAAAGTCTCCATGTAACCATCCGTCGTTATCTCGTCGCTGAAATTGGCAAACAGGAATTCGCCACCGGGCTTGACGAGTTCCATGGCTCTTTGAAGCAGGCGGACGCCGATGGCACGCGGCAGGTAATCGTAAAGCCCCGATGCGTAGACTAGATCGAATGTGCCAAGGGCGTAGGCGCGGCGCAGGATGCCGCGTACGGAACCCTGGACTGCCTCGACTGCCGTGCCGGCAAAGTCGTGGTTCACCGTGGCTACGCTGACGGGGTCCTGATCCAGGCCGATCCAACGCTGCAGTTTATGCCTGGCCAACGCGTCGGAGCGTTCGGCTTCCCTGAGGTGGCCGCAGGCAATCGCCAGCACCTCAGCCTTTTCCACACTGCTGGCCGTCTCGTCCACGGTCCTGGCCAGAATATCCCGCCGCTCGCGCCCCGCCACCGAACTGGCAGCTTCACTGGTGTACGCATAGATTTGCCGACCAAGTAAGGTCGACGAGGCCACGATCTCGTCGGCGATCGGATGCTTGTAGTAAATATCCAGCAGGCCTGCATCGCCCGAATACCCGCGCGGTTTTTCGACCGACCACCGCGTGAACGGGTCCTGGAGCAAATATTCCGCAACCCGATGCTGCTGAGCCAAAGGAACGAGTTTCTGCCAAACCGCGGGAGCAACCTGCCGGCGGAGCTTGTGGAGTCGCCCCGCCAAACGATGGACAATGGGGGCGGCCGGTTTGTGTCGCGCAAAGGCTTGATGAGCAAGGTCCAGTATCAGGGCGAGCTGGGCCGTGCTGTCCCTCAACTCGTCGGAGTCAGCTGCCTCTTCGGAGGTCGCAACATGTTTCTTCATCAGCCTGGTGGTGACCAGGCTGTATTGGTCGAGCTGCAGTTTTGGCTTGATAGGCATGCCGTTTACTCTCCGGTTACCGCCCCGGTCCCCGGCCAGCAGCATAGGTGCGCCGCCAACCAATGCTAACAATTTTAATAAAATTTTAATAAAATTTTAGTCGATGGAGCGGCCATCAATTCTGCAAAACTGGCTAAATCCGAACCACCCGTTTACCCTCGGTTAGTGACATCTGACTTTTCCTGCGGACAGGGGCGTCTTCATTCCCCGACCGCAGGCGACGTCGGCTGTTGCATTCGCTACTGCAGATCGCGGAGGAGCGTTGCGATGCAACTGAGCGAGGACGTTGCCCACAAGGTGGCGGCAGCGATTGGACGTCCGCGGTGGCATTCCGCCGATCCGGAACTGCTGGCACTGTTCCTGCAGAAGGATGCCGATGAGAATCGCAGTCTTGTGCGATGGGGTATTGCGGCTGCTGTATTCAGCTATGTGGCCTATGGCCTTTTCGATTGGTTTCTTTTTCCGGATATCGCCGGCCGGCTTGTTTTGACGCGCGTTACGCTAGGGATCACTTCCCTTGCGCTTGTCGAATTTGTCGCCCGACGGGGCTTTGCCCTTGCCACCTTGCACCTTGTAGCAGCGCTGGCGATTGTATCCGGTGCCCTTGGGTGGCTCGTCTCCGCTGTTGGAACAGAGCATCAGGATGCCCTCTCCCATTTCATGGTTTTTGGCACCGTGTTCATCCTGGGTGCGAATCTGTTCTTCAACTTCCGTTTTTGGCTTTCAGCCCTTGCCTCCGCGACGGTCGCCGCAAGCTTTGTGTACGCCGCGATGTTCTCCCTTCAGGCCGACATCGCCGGTCGGGTCGTGTTGTCGGCCTATTTCGTGAACTGCCTCGTCTTGTCGCTTTATCTTTCGTGGCGGCTGAGCCTGGAGCGTTACCAGACCTTCCTGCACGCGCTTCGGGCACAATTCCAGGAGCAGGCTGCTATCAAGAAGGGGCAAAAGCTAACCGAAATCGCCGACACCGATCCGCTCACGGGAATGAAGAACCGCAGGGCGATCATTCGAGAATTCTCGGAGCTGCGCGAAGACTGGGCCGCGGACGACGACGAGATAGGGCTCATTCTGATCGACGTCGACTACTTCAAAAGGTTCAATGACGGACTTGGTCATCAGGCCGGCGACGATTGCCTGATCAAACTCGCCCATGTCCTTTCCGAGATGGCGGCTGCCAACAACGCCATCGCGGCCCGCTATGGCGGAGAAGAATTCGTCATTCTCTGCAAGGTCACCGGGCGGGCTCACCTTCATGAGATAACGAAGAAATTCTGTCGCGCTGTAGAGGATTTGGATATTTACCACCCTGATCGGGGCGACAAGCTCAACATCGTCACGATCAGTGCCGGGGCGTCGTTGACGCGCGCCGATCAGAGCATAGAGCTTAGAATCCTGCTGCAGGAAGCTGACCGCGCACTCTACGCGTCCAAGTTTGCCGGTCGGGCTACGTTCACGATTTACGACCCGCACGCCACCAGCCAGGATCGCTCCGGCGAAAATCTTTCAGAACTGCTGAAGGTGGCAGTTTCCAACCAGCTCGTTTCTGTCGCTTACCAGCCAATTCGCGAGCTGGCGTCGGGACGCGTGCTGGGCCACGAGAGTCTGATGCGGGTATGCGACTTCGACGGCACCATGATCAGTCCGTCCGTATTCATACCCGTTGCCGAGCAGACCGGAGCGATCGTGGAGCTGGGTACATGGCTGATCGATCGAGCCTGCGGTGACATGGCGGAATACGGATTGGGCTCGGTCGTGACGGTGAACGTATCCGTTCTTCAGCTCAAGGCTCCCAACTTTTCACTCCGGATCACCGAAATCCTTGGCAGGCACGGCCTTGCGCCCCAGAAACTGGCCATCGAAATCACCGAAGGCAGTGACATCTTTCTGGAGGCGCAAGCGGTCAGAAACGTGGAGCGGCTGCGAAAACTCGGCGTTCAGATCTGGCTGGACGACTTCGGAACGGGATTTGCCGGCTTGACATGGCTCCGCCGCTTCAAATTCGACGTGGTCAAGATTGATCGCAGCTTCCTCCACGATTGCCAGACGTCTCGTGGCTTGAGCCTGTTGCGGGACATGGTCGGGCTGCTTCGCAATCTCGGCCATGTCGTGCTCGCCGAGGGCGTCGAAACGGAGGAGCAGTACATATTGCTGCAGCGCCTGGGGGTAAATTTGATGCAGGGCTTCCTCACCGGGCATCCAGTCCCGATCGAAGAGGTAAACCAAATGAGGCAAGGCCTCGTTGCCTAGCGGCAGCCCCTTCGCTGAAGCTTCGGAGGGCATCCTGCTTCGTTCCGGTCCCCTACGCTACTTCGTAGCTTCGGGCGACACTCCTACGCCCAGATGCGGTTCCGGGTGGCCTGCCACCCGAAGCCCGCAGGGCGTAGGGTGGCGGAGAGGGAGGGATTCGAACCCCCGATGGGCTTGCACCCATGCCGCATTTCGAGTGCGGTGCATTCGACCACTCTGCCACCTCTCCGCGGTCATGGTCCGCCGTTGCCGGCGCGGCGCACTAGATAACGGCTGGGCGGGCAGGTTACAAGGCCAAATCCGCGGGGGAATTCAGCTTCCTGTGCGGGCTCTGTCTGGAGGGCTGCGTTGCGGCCACGTCGGCAGATGGGGCCAACCGGTCCTCGACCGGAGAGATCGGGGGCGGCAAGGAGGCGGCGTGGCCAAGGATTCCGCCCGTTTGCCTTGACTCGTACCGAACCTTCGGTTAGGGGAAGCGCGCAATCGGCGTGGAGGGTTCTTCCACGCCGCTTGTTTTTCGAACCCGCAGACTGACAAAAGACGGCCGAACCGCGTGACGCGGCTCATCGAGGCCGACCGAACAGCGAAAGGCAAAAAATGTTCGCAGTCATTAAAACGGGCGGTAAGCAGTATCGCGTTGCCGCCAACGATCTCCTGAAGATCGAGAAGCTCGAAGCCAATGTCGGCGATATCGTCGAAATCGGCAGCGTCCTCGCCCATGGCGAAGGCGAAAATGTCACCTTCGGCGCCCCGTTCGTCGATGGCGCTCTGGTCACGGCGGAAGTCGTCGAGCAGGGCAAGAACCGCACCGTCATCGCTTTCAAGAAGCGCCGCCGGCAGAATTCGCGCCGCAAGATCGGCCACCGCCAGCTTCTGACCACCGTGCGGATCGCCGAGATCCTGCTGGGTGGCGCCAAGCCTTCCAAGAAGGCCGCAGCCAAGGTGGAAGCCAAGGAAGTCAAGGCTGACGTAGCGCCCGAGGCGAAGGCTGAGGCCGCGCCGAAGGAAGCCAAGGCGAAGAAGGGAGCCAAAGCCGAGGCTGCTCCGAAGGATGAAGCCAAGACGGAGACCGCCGTCGCCGCGCCGCTGTTCAAGGCGCCGAAGGGCGAGCCGGACGATTTGGCCGTGATCAAGGGCATCGGCCCGGTTGCCGCCGGCCAGCTGCACGAGCAGGGCATCACCACCTTCGCCCAGCTTGCCAAGCTGTCGGACAAGGACGTGGCCAAGATCGACGCGCACATGCCCTTCAGCACCGACCAGATCAACGACTGGCGCGAGCAGGCCAAGGAACTGGCGAAGAAGTAAAACGAACCGGCGACAAGGTCGCCGGATCGGACTTGAAACGGAACGCGAACGCGTTCATAAGACCATTCAAGCGCCCCAGGGCGCATCGGAGTTAGTTAGATGGCACACAAGAAAGCTGGCGGCTCGTCGCGCAACGGTCGCGACTCGCATTCCAAGCGTCTGGGCGTGAAGAAGTTCGGCGGCGAAGCCGTCATCCCGGGCAACATCATCATCCGTCAACGCGGCACCACCTGGCATCCCGGCGTCAATGTCGGCATGGGCACGGACCACACCCTTTTTGCGCTCGAGACCGGCGCAGTCACCTTCAACAAAAAAGCCAACGGCCGAACCTACGTATCGGTCAACCCGATTACCAAAGCCGCGGAGTAGCCGGTTCCGCACTATAAAACCGGCGCCCATCTCGGGAACCGGTGTCTGGCCAAACCAGTGAATGGAGCCAGGAAAAGGATCAGGGGAGATGGGTTTTCCATCTCCCCTTTTTTCTTGCCTGGAGGACGTCGAATGGTTGCCGAAGCGGAAGACACCGAGGACGAAAGTTACGCGATAGACTGCCCGGTGCTGGCCACGGAGCGGCTGGTGATGCGCGCTCCCTGCGAAGCCGATATCGCCCAACTGGTCGAGCTTGCCGACAACCGTCATGTCGCCGAGATGCTGGCCCGCATGCCGCACCCCTATGGCGAGGCCGAGGCACGCGCCTTCCTGGCTATGACGAGATCGCGCCGGGCCGGCATCGCCTATGCGCTGACGCTGGCCAGTACCGACATTTTCGTCGGCTGCGCCGGCCTCAACATGACCGACCGCGGGCTGGAGCTCGGCTACTGGATCGGCGAGCCCTACTGGAAGCGCGGCTATGCGACGGAGGCCGCGCACGCGTTGGTCGACCTCGCCTTCCAACGGACCTCGATCCAGGTGCTGCAGGCTTCGACGCGGGTGATCAATCCGGCCTCGCGCCGCGTCATCCACAAATGCGGCTTCCAGTATGCCGGCCAGGGCATGCTGAACTCGATCGTCGCCGGCCAGGTGCCGGTCGAGCGGTACCGGCTGGACAGAAAGACCTGGATCAGTCTTCGAAACTGGGTGCATTTCTAGGTGTTTTGATATTCAGGTGAGGCCGGCCTGCAAACGCGGGTTTATGCGCTTCCGGTGCACGTACTTAAGTACGCTCCGCTCCGGTTCTCGAAAACCAGTGTTTTCGGCTCGGTCTGACCTGAATCTCAACACACCTAGCGCGTGCCTCCAAACGACAGGTTTGGCAACGTTGGTTGTGGATCGGACTCAACTCAGCCCATCTCGACCCAAATCGGGAGATGGTCCGAACCGACCGCTTGACGGTCGACCCACAGGCGCTTCAGCGATCCGGCGAGCGAGGCCGAGGTGAAGATGTAGTCTATGCGCTTGTGGCGGCTTGTGTCTTCGGGTCGCGTGGGATCGACCCAGGTGACGACGTCTGGTGTGTTCAGGCGCTGGGCGACGTCGACGGCGAGATCGGCGGTCAGCGGCATGCCGAATTCATGGTCCGGGCGGCCGACGAGTTCGACATATTCGGGCGAGCCGGGCAGCATGTTGAAGTCGCCCATGACGATGAAGGCTTCGGGATAGGGCAGGTCCGGCAGGCCGATCTCGGGAATGCCGGAGAGGCCGCCGCCCTCGAAGGCATAGTTCAACAGGCGCTGGCGCAGGAACCGGATCTGGCTGGCGCGTTCAACCGGACTGCGATGGTCGAGATGCGTGGAATAGAAGCGGATGAAGCCGAGCGGGGTCTCGACCAGCGCCTCGAGTGCGCCGCGCTGGAAGTTCATCGCCTCAAGGCTGCGGCTGCGCGGCAAAAGCAGATTGCGCGACAGATGGATCGGTGTCTTCGACAGCACCATGTTGCCGAGCTGGAAAGTGGTGGTGATGGCGCGGCCGGCCTCCAGGCGCGAGCCGACATTGACCTCGAAATTGCTGCCGTAGGCGGCAAAATATTCGGGCAGCGCCTCGCCGATCTCGGCGACCATGTCGCGGTTGCCGTTCCTCGGATTGTTGCGGGTCACTTCCTGCAGCGCGATCACATCGGCGCCGCGAACCGCCGCGGTGATGCGGCCGAGATCGTAGAGGCCATCCAGACCGATACCGTACTGGATGTTGTAGCTTACAACCTTCATTCCCGCGCCCCTCAAGCTCCGTCCGCGAACACTGCTACCGCGTCCCCGGCAAAAGGGCATCCGGCGCTTTAGTCGCAAAACGGCCTCGCCCTTGGCCGCGCCTTGGTTTAGAGCAAGGCGCAAGATCTAAAGCAAAGCCGCAAGGCCAACAGAAACTGCGTAGTCCAATGAAATTTCTCGATCAAGCCAAGGTTTATATCCGCTCCGGCGACGGTGGCGCCGGCTCTGTGTCGTTCCGGCGCGAAAAATTCATCGAGTTCGGCGGCCCGGATGGCGGCGACGGTGGCCGCGGCGGCGATGTCTGGCTGGAAGCGGTCAATGGGCTGAACACGCTGGTCGACTATCGCTACCAGCAGCACTTCAAGGCCAAGACCGGTGTCCACGGCATGGGCCGCAACATGACCGGCGCCAAGGGCGCCGATGTGACGCTCAAGGTGCCGGCCGGAACCCAGGTGTTTGCCGAGGACAATGAGACGCTGATCTGCGACCTGACCGTGGTCGGCCAGCGCTTCCTGCTGGCCAAGGGCGGCAATGGCGGTTTCGGCAACCAGCATTTCAAGACCTCGACCAACCAGGCGCCTCGCCGCGCCAATCCGGGCCAGCCCGGCGAAGAGATGAATGTCTGGCTGCGGCTGAAGCTGATTGCCGACGCCGGCCTGGTCGGGCTGCCCAATGCCGGCAAGTCGACTTTTCTGGCAACCGTCACCGCAGCCAAGCCAAAGATCGCCGACTACCCCTTCACCACGCTGCATCCAGGTCTCGGCGTTGCCCGCATCGATGCGCGCGAATTCGTCATCGCCGACATTCCGGGCCTCATCGAGGGCGCGCATGAGGGTGTCGGCATCGGCGACCGGTTCCTCGGCCATGTCGAGCGCACGCGTGTGCTTTTGCATCTGGTTTCGGCGCAGGAGGAAAATCCGGGCAAAGCCTATAAGACCGTGCGCGCCGAGCTCGACGCCTATGGCAATGGGCTGATCGAGAAGGTCGAGATCGTCGCGCTCAGCCAGGTCGATATCCTAGATGCCGATGAGCGCAAGAAGAAGGTTGCGTCGCTCAAACGCGCTGCCGGCCGCGCGCCGATGCTGCTGTCGGCGGCCACCGGCGAGGGCGTCGAAGCGGTGCTGCGCGCGCTGATGGCGGTTGTCGGCGAAGCGCGCGACAGGGCTGCCGCTCCCGTCGAGACCCGCTGGGACCAATAGCGATGACGGCGCAATCGCTGACAAAATACCGGCGCATCACAGTCAAGATCGGTTCGGCCTTGCTGGTCGACCGCACCAGCGGCCTGAAGCGCGACTGGCTTGCCTCGCTTGCCGAGGATATTGCGGTGCTCGCCAATGGCGGCGCCGAGATCCTGGTCGTATCGTCCGGCGCCATTGCGCTCGGCCGCACCATTCTCGGTCTCGGCAAACGGGCGCTGAAGCTGGAAGAAAGCCAGGCGGCTGCGGCCGTCGGCCAGATCGCGCTGGCCGGCGCGTGGTCGGATGCGCTGGGCAAGGGTTCGCTGAAATCGGGCCAGATCCTGCTGACGCTGGGCGACACCGAAGAGCGCCGCCGCTATCTGAATGCCCGCGCGACGATCTCGACGCTGCTCAAGATGAAGGCGGTGCCGGTCATCAATGAGAACGACACGGTGGCGACCTCCGAAATCCGCTATGGCGACAATGACCGGCTGGCGGCCCGGGTGGCGACGATGATGGGCGCCGACCTGCTTGTGCTGCTCTCCGACATTGACGGGCTCTATACGGCGCCGCCGGCGCGCGATCCCGATGCAAAATTCATTCCGGTGGTCGACCGCATCACGCCCGATATCGAGGCTATGGCCGGGGCGGCCGCATCCGAACTGTCGCGCGGCGGCATGCGCACCAAGCTCGATGCCGGCAAGATCGCCACCGCCGCCGGCACCGCCATGATCATCACCTCGGGCACCAGGCTGTCGCCACTGATGGCGATCGAGCGTGGCGAGCGCGCCACCTTCTTCAGGCCGAGCGCCAATCCGGTGAAAGGCTACAAGACCTGGATCGCCGGCCAGCTCGAACCGGCCGGGCGGCTCACCGTCGACGCCGGCGCCATCGGTGCGCTGCTGTCCGGCAAATCGCTGCTGCCGGCGGGCGTCAGGCTGGTCAGCGGCAATTTCTCGCGCGGCGACACGGTGGCGATCCTGTCGCCCGAAGGGCGCGAGATCGCGCGCGGGCTGGTTGCCTATGATGCCGCCGATGCCGTAAGGATCGCAGGCCTGAAGACCACCGAGATCGAATCCGTGCTCGGCTACGAGGCGCGCTCGGCGATGATTCACCGCGACGATCTGGTAGTGAGCGATCCGGGTGACCAGATACGGGCTGCCGGCCAGGTATGGGCCGGGGGCGAGGTAAGCGGAGGATGAGACATGCCGAAGTTGCATGAACAATCCGGGGATGACACCGTCGCGCTGATGGCTGATATCGGCCGCCGCGCCCGCGCGGCCGCCCGACCGTTGGCGATTGCGACCGCCGCCGCCAAGAATGCCGCACTCGTCGCCATGGCCGACGCGATCATTTCGCGTGAGCAGGACATTCTCGACGCCAACGCCATCGATGTCTCGAATGGCCACGAATCGGGATTGTCCGGCTCGTTCATGGACCGGCTGAAGCTCGATCCGGCGCGCACCCGTGCCATGGCGGATGGCATCCGTGAAATCGCCGAGCTCAGGGACCCCGTCGGCGATGTGATCGCGGCCTGGGATCGCCCCAACGGCCTGCAGATCGAGCGCGTGCGCACGCCGCTCGGCGTTGTCGGCGTCATTTATGAAAGCCGGCCGAATGTGACGGCGGATGCCGGCGCACTCTGCCTCAAGGCCGGCAATCCGGTGATCCTGCGCGGCGGCTCGGACTCGCTCAATTCGTCCGCCGCCATCCATGCCTGCCTGGTCGAGGGGTTGAAGGCCGCCGGCCTGCCCGAAGACGCCATCCAGTTGGTGCCGACCACTGACCGCGCCGCCGTCGGTGAGATGCTGAAAGGGCTTTCCGGCAATCTCGACGTCATCATTCCGCGGGGCGGCAAGAGCCTGGTCGGGCGCGTCCAGAGCGAGGCGCGGGTGCCGGTCTTTGCCCATCTTGAAGGCATCTGCCATCTCTACATCGACCGCTCGGCCGATCTCGACATGGCGGTCAGGATCGCCGTCAACGCCAAGATGCGGCGCACCGGTGTCTGTGGCGCTGCAGAGACTTTGCTGGTCGACCGCGCGGTGGCCTCCACGCATCTGGTGCCGATCCTCGACGCGCTACGCGCCGCCGGCTGCGAGATCCATGCCGATCAGGAAGTGATGAAGCTGTTCTTCGACGCCAAGCCGGCGACCGATGCCGACTGGGTGACCGAATATCTCGAGGCCATCATCGCGGTAAAGCTGGTAGACGGAATTGCCGGTGCCATCGACCATATCGAGACGTTCTCCTCACACCACACCGAGGCGATCATCGCCGAGGATACCAAAGTGGTCGAGCGGTTCTTCAACGAGATCGACTCGGCGATCCTTTTGCACAATGCCTCGACGCAGTTCGCAGATGGCGGCGAGTTCGGCATGGGCGCCGAGATCGGCATCGCCACCGGCAAGATGCATGCGCGCGGACCGGTTGGCGTCGAACAGCTGACCTCGTTCAAATACCGCGTGCGCGGGTCGGGACAGGTGAGGCCTTGACGTTTTTTGCCCAAGGGGCCTGAAAGCTTGCGCCCAGCCACCCCCCTCTGCCCTGCCGGGCATCTCCCCCTCAAGGGGGGAGATTGGCCTTCATCTGTGTTTTCGCCAATAGTCAGCGTTGGAAAATGGCCGCCATCGCCGAAACCGCTGATCTACCCCCTTGAGGGGGAGATGCCCGGCAGGGCAGAGGGGGGTGCTTAGCACCATGCCTTCGCAGTCTGAGCACTCCATCCCCTCGCACTACCTCCGCATGCCGCATGCCGAAAAGGGCCTTGCCGTCGGCCTGTTCGGCGGCTCGTTCAACCCGCCGCATGCCGGTCATGCGCTGGTGGCGGAAATCGCGCTCAGGCGCCTCGCGCTCGACCAGCTCTGGTGGATGGTCACTCCAGGCAATCCGCTGAAGAGCACGAGGGAATTGGCGCCGCTGAGCGACCGGCTGCTGCAGTCGGAGCAGATCGCCAAGAACCCGAAGATCAAGGTCACCGCCTTCGAGGCGGCGCATCATATTCGCTTCACCGCCGACACGCTGGCGCTGGTCAAGGCACGCAATCCCGGCGTCGACTTCGTCTGGATCATGGGCGCCGACTCGCTCCGCGATTTCCACCGTTGGCAGCGCTGGCGCCAGATCGTCATGACCTTCCCGATCGCCGTCATCGACCGCCCGGGCGCGACGCTGTCCTTCCTGTCCTCGGTCGTGGCCAAGACCTTCGACTATGCCCGCGTCGACGAGGGTGACGCGCCCCGGCTCGCCCGCATGAAGGCGCCGGCCTGGACCTTCATCCACGGCCCACGCTCGTCGCTGTCATCGAGTGCTATTCGCCAGCAAGCCAAGGGGTAACTCCGTAAGACCAGATCGCCGATGTCGCTTTTACGGCGGCCTTTCGCGATCGGCTGGGCGATGCTGCGCTGGATATGGCCACTTCAGTGAACCAGACCGACATCGACCCCAATCATGGCGCCCCGCCGGCGCCCGTGATCGCCATTGCCAGCGTAATCGTGTCGATGGCGCTGATCGCGGTCGGCAACGGGTTGATGTTCGCCTATATCCCGGTCCGGCTTGGCGTCGAGCGCTTCGATCCGACCTGGGCCGGGCTGATCATCACCGGCCTGTCTGCCGGCGGACTTGCCGGCTGTATCCTGACCGGGCCGCTGGTGCGCCGCGTCGGGCACGCCCGCGCCTTCATGGTGCTGTCGGCGCTGATAGCGCTGTCGAATGCTGCCATTGGCGCCGGCACCTACCCGCTGCTGTGGATCGCGGCGCGCGCGCTTTACGGTTTTGCAATATGCGGCCTGTTCATCGTCGCCCAGAGCTGGCTCAACGATGCCGTCGCAAACGCCATTCGCGGCCGGGTGATGGCGGTGTTTTACGTCGCCTATGTCGCCGGACTTGGCGTCGGCTATGCCCTGCTGGCGGCGGTCGACATCGCGACGGCGCAGGCGCCGCTGATCGGCATTGCCTTCACCGCAGTGTCGATCCTGCCGGTCGGCATGACGCGGTTGGCTCAACCGCCGCCACCTCGCGCAGCCTCCGTGGCGCTCGGTCGCGCCTGGCGGATTTCGCCGGTCGGAGTGGCCGGCATGCTCGCCGTCGGCGGTCTGTCGATGGCGATCGCCGGCTTTGCGCCGATCCATGCCACGGCCAAAGGCTATAGCCAGGCCGATGTGGCGCTGCTTTTGTCGGCCATGCCCGTCGGCACGCTGATCCTGCAGATACCGCTCGGCTGGATTTCCGACCGTACCGATCGCCGTTACGTGCTGGCCGGCGCTGCGGCACTGGCCATCGTTGCCGGTATTATGGCTATCGGCTTTGACGGTGGCGCTCTGGCGGTGCTGGTGGTGATCTATGTGATCTGGGACGGCGCTTCGGAATCGATCTATTCGCTGGCCAGCGCGCATGCCGCCGACCGCGCCGGCAAGGACGACATGGTGGCGCTGTCGAGTTCGTTGCTGTTTGCCTGGTCGCTGTCGGGTTTCATCGTGCCGGGTATCGTGACGGCCCTGTCGGCTGTCTATGGTACGCAGGCCTTCATTTATGTGGCCATCGTCATCGCCACCGTCTTCTGCCTGTTCGTGCTGTGGCGAGTGGCCACCACGCGCGCCGTCCCCGCCACGGCGACCGGCAGTTTCGCGCCGATGTCGGCGCAGGCGCCGCTGCCGGTGGAGCTCGCCTACGCCCCGGAAGATCAGCGCTGAACGGTTTCACAGCTCCTACTGCCTGGTGGCGGCAGTTTCCTGTCGAGCCTCCGGCGGAGGTGCGGGAACCGAAATGGCTTCGGCGTCGAACGCCTGCTTGACGCGTTTGGTGAGATCGATCTGGGTGGCGAAGAAATCCGCCGCCGTGGTCCAGTAGCGCAAGGTGATGGCGACGCTGGCATCGCCCACCGTGGCGACGAAGGCGATCGGCGCCGGCTCTCGCTTGACGCGGCGCTCGCTGCCGGCAACGCCCAGCATGGTTTTCTGCGCCAGGTCGATGTCGTTCCAGGAGCCGATGCTCAGCGTGATATCGCCGCGGCGCACACCATTACGGGTAAAATTGCGCACCGGCTGGTTCCATAGCGTCGAATTGGGCGCCAGCACATAGACGCCGTCTGTCGTGCGGAGCTTGGTGGCGAACAGGCCGATTTCCTCGACGGTGCCGGAAATGGCGCCGACCTCGACATATTCGCCGATGCGGAATGGCCTGAGCGCCAGAAGCATGATGCCTGCGGCGATGTTCTGCAGCGTGCCTTGCAGCGCCAGGCCGATTGCCAGCCCGATGGCGCCGATGGCGGCGATGATCGAGGCCGTCTGAACGCCGAACTGGCCGAGCACCATGATGATGACCAGGATCAGGATGGCGTAGCGCACGATCTTCGAGAAGAAATGGCGCAGCGTCGCGTCGAAACCATGGATATGGCCGAGGCCGGCTGAGATCGATCGTTCTGCGAGCCCGGCGACGAGATAGCCGACGACCAGCAGGATGATGGCGCCGATGGCGGAGAAGGAATAGGAAACGATCAGTGTGCTGAGTTGCGCAAGGCCAGCCTGCACGGTGAGCAGCGTGTTCTGGGGGTCGATTGGCATCAGGAAAATCCGTTTGGGGGTGTGTCGATAACCTCTGCCGCGGCCATGGGTTCCGATTTTTCTCAAGGCTCCGGAACCGGAAGTCGTGCACTGCGTTCGCGCTGGCAGGGCCTCCCGTCTTGAACTGCAAGGGAACTCTGCCTATCTATAGGGTGTCACCTGATTTCGTGGGTGATTTGGTTGTTCTTGCTGCGAAAGGAAATACACTGAGAACAGCATTGCGGAAGAAGGCTGACATCATGCCTTCGCCGGCCAGGATCAGCGTAGATGACGCCGTGTCCCGTGCCATCAAGACAGTCCTTGCCAGTCTGGAAGACTCCAAGGCCGAAAATATTGTCTCAATCGACATTCAGCGGAAATCGAGCCTCGGCGACTATATGGTCATCGCGTCGGGCCGGTCGCACCGTCATGTCTCGGCTGTCGCCGACCACCTCCTCAAGGCGCTCAAGGATGCCGGTCTCGGCACGGCGCGCGTCGAGGGGCTGTCCGGCGCCGACTGGGTCCTGATCGATTCAGGCGACATCATCGTCCATGTCTTCCGCCCAGAAGTCCGCGAATTCTACAATCTTGAAAAGATGTGGCAGGCGCCGGACCTCGAGGAAGAGACCTTGCACTGAGCTCCGTCTCATGTCGTAACCATCCTGGGTGCGACATGGATTGAAAGCTCGCCGAGGCAGGGATGAAGATAGCAGTTCATGCCGTGGGCCGGATGAAGGCCGGCCCCGAGAGAGAACTCGCCGACCGCTATTTCGAGCGTTTCGCCAAGAGCGGCCCGGCGATCGGGTTCGAATTCTCTGGTGTCGCCGAGATCGCCGAGGGACGAGCCCAGAACGCCAATGAGCGCCGCCGCGAGGAAGGCCAGAAGCTGCAGGCACAGCTGCAGCCGGGCACGGCGCTGTTCCTGCTCGACGAACGCGGCAAAAACCTGTCCTCAGACGATTTCGCCAGCCGTATCGGCCAGCTGCGCGATGGCGGACGCAAGGCGTTGGTCATCGCCATTGGCGGCGCCGACGGGCACGACCAGTCGATTCGCGATCAGGCTGAGCTGATGGTCTCGTTCGGCGCGGCGACCTGGCCGCACCAACTGGTGCGTGTCATGCTGGGCGAGCAGCTCTATCGGGCGGCAACGATTCTTTCGGGACATCCCTACCACCGTTCGTAAATCAGTGGGTCGAGGGTCAATCGTCCAGATTTCCGCCCCAATGCGCGGCTGTTTTGTGCTAGGCTTCGGTTCGATCATGGTTGATGGTTCGTTAACGAAGCCACGCATAGAGTCGGGCTTCAATGGCTGACAACGGGAAATCACGAACGGGCTTCCGGCACGCGCGCTGCGGCATCGCTGCGGCGGTGGTTTTGCTGTCGCTCGGGCTTGCACGGGCCGAAAATACGCTGGACGTGGCGCCCGACCCCGATCTGAGCCGTGCCGAATATGAGAAGGTGTCGGCCGAGATCACGCTGTCGTCCGAACGGCTGGCCAAGCTCGCCGCCGACATTGCTTCGGTCAAGAAGGACCATGCCTCGATCACCGCGGCGCTTATCCAGTCGGCTATGACCGAGCAGAAGCTCGGCCAGGACATCGAGGATATCGGCGCCAGGCTCGAAGGACTGAAGGGCGAGGAACAGAAGATCCGTGTCTCGCTGGCGGCGCGGCGCGACGTGCTGGCCGAGGTGCTGGGCGCGCTGCAGCGCATGGGGCTCAATCCGCCGCCGGCGATCCTGGTCAAGCCGGAAGACGCGCTGTCGTCGGTGCGCAGCGCCATCCTGCTCGGCGCAGTGGTTCCGGAACTGCGCCAGCAGACCGACAAATTGCTGGCCGACCTCAGGGAACAGACCCGGGTGACGGCCTCGATCGAGGCCGAGCGGACGCGGCTGACGGCGGCGGTCGGCGAGCAGACGGCGGAAAAGAAACGCCTCTCCATGCTGCTCGAAGCCAAGCAGAAGCTCGAGGCGGACACCTGGACGGCGATGGCCGCTGAAAAGCAGCGGTCCCAGGCGCTTGCGGCCAAGGCCGGCAGCCTGAAAGAGCTGATCGCTTCGCTTGAAGCCGACAAGAGCCGCAAGGCGGCGGATGCCGTCAAGGCAGGCGAACAGAAAGCGGCCGACAGCGATAAGCCGGACGCCGATAACGCCGATGCAGGCACAACCGCGTCGACGGAGCTGGCTTCGCTGCCCGTGCCGGAAGGCAACCGCCTCACCGCCGCCGCGCCGTTTTCGGCACTTCAGGGACAAGTCTCGCTGCCGGTCACCGGCAAGATCAAGCTGCGTTTCGGGGCCGATGACGGTAACGGCGCGGTGATGCTTGGCGACATGGTTGCGACACAATCGGGAGCCATCGTCACGGCACCGGCGGACGGAAATGTGCTTTATGCGGGGCCTTTTCGCTCCTATGGTCAACTCTTGATCCTCAATGCGGGAGACGGCTATCATGTCGTCCTGGCGGGGATGAGCAGAATCAGCGTCGCGTCTGGCCAGTCGGTGCTCGCAGGAGAGCCGGTCGGCGCGATGGGAGAGGCCCGGGTGGCAAGCACCTCGGCCTCGAAGAATGGAAATGCCACGCCGGAACTCTATGTCGAGTTCCGCAAGGATGGAAAACCCGTCGATCCGACCCCATGGTGGGCGGACCGCTTCTCTGGAAGGACGTGAAATGATGCGGAAACTGTCGCTTCTTATTGCCGGTGCGCTGATGGGCGCGTCAGCGATGAGCCTGGTCTATGGCGCGCCCGGCTCGACGGCGAACGCTGCAGGCTCCGAGACCTACAAGCAACTGGCAATCTTCGGCGACATCTTCGAGCGCGTGCGGGCGCAGTATGTGACGCCGCCGGACGACAAGTCGCTGGTCGAAAACGCCATCAACGGCATGCTCACCTCGCTCGACCCGCACTCCTCCTACATGAACGCCGAGCAGGCGCAGGACATGCGCGTGCAGACCAAGGGTGAGTTCGGCGGCCTCGGCATCGAGGTCACCATGGAGAACGACCTGGTCAAGGTGATCACGCCGATCGACGACACCCCGGCTGCCAAGGCAGGCGTGCTGGCCGGCGACTATATCGCCAAGATCGACGGCCAAGAGGTTCGCGGCCTGACGCTCAACGATGCGGTCGAAAAGATGCGCGGCCTGGTCAATACGCCGATCAAGCTGACCATCCTGCGCCAAGGCGCCGACAAGCCGATCGAGCTGACGGTGGTGCGTGACATCATCAAGGTCAAGGCGGTCAAGTTCCGGGTCGAGAACGACATCGGCTACATGAAGATCACCTCCTTCACCGAAAAGACCTATGACGACCTCGAGAACGCCATCGACACCATCAAGAAGCAGGTGCCGAACGACAAGCTCAAGGGCTATGTGCTCGATCTGAGGCTCAACCCGGGCGGCCTGCTCGACCAGGCGGTGAGCGTGTCCGACGCCTTCCTCGACCGTGGCGAGATCGTCTCGACCCGCGGCCGCGACCCGAAGGACGTCACCCGCTTCGACGCCAAGGCAGGCGACGACATCGGCGCCAAGCCGCTGATCGTGCTCGTCAATGGCGGTTCGGCCAGCGCCTCCGAGATCGTCGCCGGCGCGCTGCAGGACCTGCGCCGCGCCACAGTGGTCGGCACGCAGTCCTTCGGCAAGGGCTCGGTGCAGACCATCATCCCGCTTGGCGAGAACGGCGCGCTGCGCCTGACGACGGCGCTCTATTACACGCCGTCCGGCAAGTCGATCCAGGGCAAGGGCATCACGCCCGACATCAAGGTCGACCAGCCGCTGCCGCCCGAACTGCAGGGCAGGGACCTGACGCGCGGTGAATCTGACCTCAAGGGCCACATCAAGGGCGCCGACGAGAGCGATACCGGCTCGGGCTCGGCTGCCTATGTGCCGCCGGATCCGAAGGACGATCTGCAGCTGATCTATGCCGAACAGCTGCTGCGCGGCCAGAAGACCGATCCGGCATTCCCGCCGAATCCGGAGAAGGCAGTGCTTAACCAGTAAAATCGACTGGTAGCTCTGGCTGCCCAATCGAAGCGATGCAATGCTGCCGGGACCGTGAGGTTCCGGCAGTTTGATTCGGGGGCAGCTGGGCGCTGTGCCTCAAAAGGCGCAGGGGACGCGCCGTCAGTTTTGGATCTGCGCGTGGCGAAAAGATTTCGCTGATCACGCGCCGGGGGATGCGGCTTGGCTGACGTCGGCAAGGACATCGAACGCCCGCTCGGACAGACCGTCCGACCGCGTGCCGCGTCGCGCGGGATCAGCGCTGGCGCCGTCGCGGCGACGCTGGTCGTGCTGGCCGCAGTCGGCATCTCCGGCGCGATCGCGCTGCGCGAGAAGCCGTTCCGCAAACCGGAAGCAATCGCGGTCTCGACGCCAAAGGTCACGGCGGCGGCCGAGCCCGCGGCCGCAGCGCCCACTGCTCAAGCGACGGCCGCAGCGCCGAAGGCGGAAACGCCCAAGGCCAGCGGTCCGCAGATCATCCATGTGCAGTCCCAGGAGGGTGATGGCCCGCCCAATGCAGCCATCGTCATCCACGACCCGTCGACGATCGGCCAGAACCTGAAGATCGCGCATATCCCCGACAGGGCGCTGATCGAGGCCAGCGACACCGGCCCGTTGCCGGTTCGCGCCGCTGACGGCCGGCGGCCGTTCGATGTCTATGCGCGGCCGTGGTCGGGTTCGCGTGGCGCTCGAGTGGCAATCGTCATCGGCGGGCTTGCCGTGTCGCAGACCGGCACGCAGGCCGCGATCGCCAAGCTGCCGGCCGAAGTGACGCTGGCTTTTGCGCCGCAAGGCAACAGCATCGGCCGCTGGATGCAGGCGGCACGGCAGAGCGGGCATGAGGTGGTCATGCAGGTGCCGCTCGAACCGTTCGACTATCCCAACGTCAATCCCGGCCGCAACACGCTGACAGTGGCGGCAAGCCCGGACGACAATCTGAAGAATCTGCGCTGGGCGCTGTCGCGGACCACCAACTATACCGGCGTCATGAACTATATGGGGGCGCGCTTTTCGGCCGACGCGACAGCGATGGGGCCGTTCATGGCCGAGCTTGGCAAGCGCGGCCTTGCCTATGTCGATGACGGCTCGTCCGCGCGGAGCCTGGCGTCCGATCTCGCCTTGAAGGACGGTGTGCCGTTCGTCGCCGGCGATACGGCAATCGACGCCGTGCAGGACCGCGGCGCCATCCTGAAAAAGCTCGACGCGCTGGAAGCGACCGCGCGTGCCAAAGGCTCCGCCGTCGGCATAGGCTCGGCCTTCGACCTCACCGTCGATACCGTGGCGTCCTGGGTGGTCGAAGCAAAAAAGCGCGGCATCGAGATCGTGCCGATCTCGGCGGTGGCCATCGACCCGGAAAAAGGCTGATCATGACGAAGAAACCTGTCGACCCCGAGACGCTGCCATACCGCCCCTGTGTCGGGCTGATGATCCTCAATGGCGACGGGCTGGTCTGGGTTGGGCACCGCATCGCCGAGCCGGACAGCGAATTCGCCGGGACCACGCAGCTCTGGCAGATGCCGCAAGGCGGCATCGACGAGGGCGAGGAGCCGCTGCAGGCGGCCGGGCGCGAGCTCTATGAAGAGACCGGCATGCGCTCGGTCACGCTGCTCGCCGAGGCGCCGCACTGGATCAATTACGACCTGCCGCCCGATCTGGTCGGCATAGCCCTCAAGGGGCGTTATCGCGGCCAGACGCAGAAATGGTTCGCCTACCGCTTTCACGGCGAGGCCAGCGAGATCCAGATCAATCCGCCGCCGGGCGGCCACACCGCCGAATTCGATGAATGGGCATGGCGGCGAATGCAGGACCTGCCCGATCTGATCGTGCCGTTCAAACGGAAGGTCTATGAGGATGTGGTGGCGGCGTTCCGTCATCTTGCCTAGCTGGATGTGACGGTTCGCACGGCACCTGATTCGTGCTTTATTGATCGGGACACCCGCAGCCACGAGACCCATATGAACGACGCCGGGCAATGGCCTCTTAGCGCAGCGTCTGGGCTGCCCCTCACCTGCCTGCCGGCTTTCGTCACTCGAAAAGCCAAGCAGTTGGCTTTTCGTCCGCTTTACGCGGACCGCTCCTCAACTCCCCGTATAGGGTCGGGGAGAAATATCCGGCAGGACAATGAGGGGCAGCGCCGACTTCAGCGGGTCTGCAATGCATAATGCCAAAGATACGATCAGCGAAGCGGCGGCCGGCGCCATTCTCACCATTGATCTCGGCGCGGTCAGGGAGAATTACCGGCGGCTCAAGGCAAAGCTCGGCGGCGTACGCTGCGCCGGCGTCGTCAAGGCCGACGGCTACGGGCTCGGTGCGCGGCAAGTGGCGGCGGCACTGGTTGCCGAAGGCTGCGACAGCTTCTTTGTCGCGCATCTCGCCGAGGGTGTCGCGCTGCGCGACGCACTCGGACCGAAGCTGGAAATCCATGTGCTGAATGGGCTGCCGCCGGGCTCGGAACCCGAAGCCGTGGCTGCCGACCTTGTTCCCGTCATCAACAGTGGCGGACAATTGAAGGCGTGGAGCAAAGCCGGCCAGAAGGCCGGCCGCAAGCTCAAGGCCGCCATCCAGGTCGACAGCGGCATGTCGCGGCTGGGCATGGGCCTGGCAGAGGTCGAGGCGCTTACGGCCGATGCTTTCGCCGGCGTCGATGTCGTCCTCGTCATGAGCCATCTGGCCCGTGCGGACGAACCGACCAATGCGGCCAATGACGCGCAACTCAGGGAGTTCGAACGGCTGCGCAAAATGCTGCCCAAGGCGCCGGCGTCGCTCGACAATTCCTCCGGCATCTTTCTTGGGCCGCGCTATCAGTACGACCTCGCGCGTCCGGGCGCTGCGCTCTACGGCATCAATCCGACGCCTGATGAGGCGAACCCGATGCTGCCGGTGGTGCGGCTCGAGGCAAAGATCATCCAGACACGCGGCATCGATAAGGGCGCGGGCGTCGGCTACGGACATGCGTTTCTGGCCAGCGGTCCCTTGCGCGCGGCCACGATCTCGCTCGGCTATGCCGATGGCTGGCACCGGCGCGCGGCTTCGGCTGCCTGGCTCGACGGCGTGCGACTGCCCTTTGTCGGGCGGGTGTCGATGGATTCGATCATACTCGACATCTCGGCCCTGCCGGCCGGCCGGCTGCGCGAGGGCGACCTTGTCGAACTCCTGGGCCCCTCGCAGAGCGTCGATGACGCCGCCGGTCATGCCGGCACGATCGGTTATGAAATCCTGACCAGTCTCGGCCCCCGCTTCCACCGCCGCTATATCAACGAATAGAGCCGCGACACGCCGCCCCTTGGCGGACGCCGCAGAATCCGGCAGACAGGAGGCGGCGGCCCTCTGACGGAAGTCGTCGTGGAGAGTGATGCGATGAAGATCTTCGTGTTGGGCGGCGGCGTTATCGGGGTCACCACTGCCTATTATCTCGCTGAGGCCGGCCACGAGGTGACGGTGTTCGACCGCCAGAAAGGGCCGGCGCTGGAAACCAGCTTCGCCAATGCCGGCGAGATCTCGCCGGGGTATGCTTCGCCCTGGGCCGGCCCCGGCATTCCGCTGAAGGCAATCAAGTGGCTGTTGATGAAGCACGGCCCGCTGGTGGTGCGGCCGGCCTTCGATCCGTATATGTGGACATGGCTCATCAAGATGCTGCGCAATTGCACCGCGGATCGCTACGCCATCAACAAGGCGCGCATGGTGCCGCTCGCCGAATACAGCCGCGACACGCTGAAGGCGCTGCGCGAGGCGACCGGCATCGCTTATGATGAGCGGACCAAGGGCACGCTGCAGCTGTTTCGCACGCAAAAGCAGCTCGACGGCACCGGCGGCGATGTAGAGGTGCTGAAGAAATATGGCGTTCCCTACGAGTTGCTCGATCCCGAAGGCTGCATTGGCGCCGAACCTGCGCTGGCCGGCGTGCGGGAAAAGTTTGTCGGCGGGCTGAGATTGCCCGGCGACGAAACTGGCGACTGCAAGATGTTCACCGATCGGCTGGCCGAGCTCTGCGTGGCGCGCGGCGTCACGTTCGAGTACGGTACGCAGATCCGGCGCTTCTCCAAGAACCGCAATCGCATCGTCAGCGTCGGCACCGACCAGCGCTCGCGCGCGGCCGACGCTTATGTGCTGGCGCTGGGCAGCTATTCGGCGCGCTTCATGCGCCTGCTCAGGCGCCCGATCCCGGTCTATCCGGTCAAGGGCTATTCGATCACCGTTCCGATCAAGGACGCGGTCGCCGCCCCGGTGTCGACGGTAATGGACGAAACCTACAAGGTGGCGATCACCAGGCTCGGCGACCGCATCCGCGTCGGCGGCACGGCGGAGATTTCCGGCTTCGATCTCAGGCTGCATGAATCGCGCCGGCGCACCCTCGAACATTCGGTCGGCGATCTGTTCCCGGATGGCGGCGACCTCAAGGCGGCGTCCTTCTGGTGCGGGCTGCGGCCGATGACGCCGGACGGGCCGCCGCTGGTCGGCCGCACCGAGTTCTCCAACCTCTATCTCAACACCGGGCACGGCACGCTTGGCTGGACCATGGCCTGCGGCTCGGCCAAGGTGCTGTCCGACATCATCTCCAGCAAGGTGCCTGATATCGATGTGCGGGAGCTGGGGCCGGAGCGGTATTTGAGGTAGGGGTGCTTTTTAAAGCTGGCGGGCCAGCACCCCCTCTGTCCTACCGGACAGAGGGGTGTAAAGGATCGCTACAGAACGGCATTCCTTCAGCCTCGCCAGCCCCTCAAAACGCCTCCTTCACCCAACCCTTCGAGAACAGCCATCGGTAGGCCCACGGTATCGTCACCTTGGTCGATACCGGGTTCGAATGGGCGACATAGTCGTCATAGACCGGCTGCATCCTGGCGTAGAAGGCAGGGTCGAGCACCGTCATGCCGTTCTCCAGATCGTGGAAGAAACTGCGGTTGT
This sequence comes from Mesorhizobium sp. M1078, assembly GCF_040318615.1. Classification (NCBI taxonomy): domain Bacteria; kingdom Pseudomonadati; phylum Pseudomonadota; class Alphaproteobacteria; order Hyphomicrobiales; family Phyllobacteriaceae; genus Mesorhizobium; species Mesorhizobium sp. M1078. Next base: position 116,308 of record NZ_JAMYMP010000008.1, on the reverse strand, counting down.
TGAGATTGACCGACGAGATCGTCACCAGCCTTTCGTCGATCATCATGATCTTGGAGTGCAGCACGACATCGGGCGCCTTGAATTCGCGGATGTTGATGCGGTCGCCATATTTCTCGACGAACAGCTTGTTGAGCGCGGTCAGCAGCTTGCCGCCAATATCGCCCTTGAGGTCGATGCGGCCGACAATGTCGATCCTGACGCCGCGCGCCAGCGCCCGCTCGATGGCCAGGCTGAGCTTCGGCGTCAGATTAAGGTAGGGATTGACGATCTCGATATGGTGCCGGGCAGTGTCGATCAGCTCGACGAAATAGGTCTCGAGCGCATGGTTGTCCTCGTAGGGCACGGAAATGAAATGGCGCACCGTGCCCGGCGGGCGCCGGCTGTCGGAGCGCACCGGAATGGAGAAGGGTCTTGCGATGTTGGTGTCGGCGTCGCGCAGCCACAATGTCGAGAGATGCGCGGCCAGCGTCTCGACCGTGGCCGGGTCGGCAAACTCGATGTCGAAATCGCTCCAGTTCGAATAGTAGTTGAGCGAGAGGCCGTCGGTCTTGCCGTATTGCTCGAGGTTCGGATAGCGCGACAGGTCGATCGGCTTGTGGAACAGGAAGCCGTCATGAATGTTGCGGCCGCCGATGATGACGCGCGAGCGGGCGGGATCCTCGGCAAGTGTCGCCAGCATCTTGACGTGATGGGTCTTGTGCAGCTGTGACAGTTGCTCGTCGACCGGCGCGCCGTGGTCGGCCCGCCAACGATATTCCTGCAACTCGACATTGGGATAATCGGCCGCCAGCCGGTGCAGCAGGACATCGTCCTTGTCGCGCTCCAGCACGTCTGTGACCATGATGCGCACTTTGGTGCCGAGGGCTGCGTGATGGCGGATCAGCCGCTCGATGACGCGGCCGGAAAAATCGGCCTTGAACTCCAGCGACGACAGATAGACCAGCTTGAGTTTCGGCGCGCGCGAGAAATCGAGCGGCAGTTCGGGGTCGGCCTTGTCGAAGGCGCTGTCGGGTAAAGGCGCGCCGAGCAGCGCTTCGACCTTGGCGTTGAAGCCGTCGCGCGACTTGCGTGACAGGCGCGGTGACCCGAGCGGCAGCGAACAGCTCTGCGACAGCCAGCGGCCGGCGTAGAAGACGCGGGCGAGTTCATCCAGGCCGGATGGACCGGGCACTGGACAACGCTCGTAGCGGCTGTCGAGCGCGGCTATCGCCGGATAGGCAACCTCTTCGCGCAGGATGGTGAGCGGGGCGCCTGCCGGCGCCAGACTGGAGCTGAGCTTGAGACTGCAGCGGTTCAAACCATCGCTGGGGAACAGGCTGGCGGTTTGCCCGGCCGACAGGCGGAGGCGGAAGGCGGCACCGCTCGCCACGCTGCGCGAGCCACCGCCGGCGCGAATCGCCAGCGCCCCGTCGCAGGCGCCCGATATCTCAACCGGCTGCTTTCCCGCCTGGCGCATCACGATCTCGATCGAGCGCGCCTGCAGGCCGGAAAAGCTGAACGTCTTTGGCGCGGAGGGCCGCGCGGCGGCGTTGACATAGAGCGTCTGCCGCGACACGCGCCAACGGCCGTTGAAATGGCCTTCGCCGGCTGTGCCGCTCACTGCCGGCATCTGTTCGGCGGTAACCGGCTTCGCCAGCCGTTCCAGCGTCCGGTAGGTGGCCTGGAAATCGCGGTTGGCGATGGCGTGGCGGTCATGTCCGAACGGACCGGTGCCGTTCGCCCTGTCGATGGCGCCGATCTGGTTGTGGGCGAGCAGCGCCAGAAACTGCCTTTCATAGTCGCTGGCACCGGCATCGCCGAAAAACGCTGCTGCTGCAGTCTGCGGTCCGGGCCTGCCGGCCGATACCGACGGCCGGCCGCAATCCTTCGCATCGGGGAAGAAATCGCAGCTGTGCCGGATCGGGGCGGCGCAACCGGCAAGGGCCGCCAGCCCCAGCCCGGCCAAGGCCAGGCAGATGGCGCGGTTCATCCGGTCGCACCGTTCATCGTCTTCAGTTCAGCCGGATCGCGCGGCGGCAGGAAGCCATGCGGAAACACCTTACAGACGGGAAGCGCGAAAGTGGCGATCAAAAGCTCGGCCTCGCCGCGCATCTTTTTCGGCGCTGTCTTGTCAACACGGATCGCCTTTGCCGAGGCGACGAGCGCGCCGTCGCAGTCGCAATGATTATGGCGCGCGATGTAGCAGGCGTCATGGATTTGGCAGGCGCTGTCGAGGCGATTGACAGGGCGAGCCGAGAGGTCGCCGGTGCGGGTGCCGGGACCGCAGTAATTGCCGAAGACGAAAGGCGACGGGCGGGCCATTGCGATGCGGACCGGCTTGGGCAATTCGGCTTCCGGAACTTCGGTCCATGGATTGGCGCAGGCGGAAAGCGCGACAAGCGGCAAGATGGCGAGCACCGCTCGCATTTTGATCCGCACCAGCTTTGCAAAAAAGTGTCCCACCCGGCGCAGCCAATCCTTAATGATAGGCGACATCGCGCTTGTTGCCACACTGGCCGATTTTGTGGCGAGGGCAAGGCGGCGCGGCCATCAGACAAACAGCCCGCGCTCTCTCTCGACCGCCTTGGTGATGAAGTTGGCGACGATCTGCACGCGGCGCAGCGGTCGGACCGATTCATGATAGACCAGCCAGTAGGCGCGGCGGATCGGCGTCACGATGTCGACGGGGATCAGCTCCGGCATCGAGCGGGCGACAAAGGTGTGCAAGATGCCGATGCCAGCGCCCGAGCGCACCGCTTCGGCCTGGCCCAGCGCTGAGGAGATGGCGAAGCTGGTGCGCCAGTCCGGGCTGAACTCCGCCGCATAGTCGAGCGACGGGCTGACGATCAGGTCTGGGACATAGCCGATCAGCGTATGCTGGCCGAGTTCGGCAGCGGTCTCCGGTAAGCCGTGCGCCTGCGCATAGTCGCGCGAGGCAAACAGGCCGAGGGTGTAGTCGACCAGCTTTCCCGCCACCAGCCTGCCTTCGGTCGGCCGCTCGACGGTGATGGCGATGTCGGCCTCGCGCCGCGACAGCGAGAAGGAACGCGGCACCGGCACCAGCTGGATGGTGAGTTCGCGGTGCAGCGCGGTCAGCGCGCCAAGACGCGTGGCGAGGAATGCAACGCCAAACCCGTCGGGCGCGCCGATGCGCACCGTGCCTGAGATATCGTCGCCTTCGCCCGACACGGCGGAGCGCGCGGCGATCATGTCGGCTTCCATGCGCTCGGCAATGTCGAGAAAGCGCTGGCCGGCCGGCGTCAGCTCGCTGCCGGTGGTAAGCCGGCGAAACAGTTTTGTCCGTAACGCATCCTCAAGCGCTGCGATGCGGCGCGAGACGGTGGCGTGATTGAGTTCCAGCCGCTTGGCGGCGCCAAGGATCTGCCCGGCGCGGGCCACGGCGAGGAAGATGCGGACGTCATCCCAGTTCATGGGGGTGGTCCGGGCTAGCGGCGAACGCGGCGTTCCCGCCCACCCCCCTCTGGCCTGCCGGCCATCTCCCCCGCAAGGAGGGAGATTGGCAGCTCCGCCACCTGCGTCTCTTTTGCTGCGTTGAAGATTTGCGAAGGCGGCAGCCACATCTGATCTCCCCCCTTGCGGGGGAGATGTCCGGCAGGACAGAGGGGGGTGTGACGGAGCGCAACCTTCGGGCCTTTCAGCAATCTGTAATTTGCGGCAATTAATGCACACTCGTCCTTCGTTGTCTATTTCTCGCACAACGGTTGCGTTTCCCCTCGCGTTGCCTTCGCGCCTGCAAAGGCGTTGAATGCTTCATCACAAACTCAGGGAGAGAAACCATGATCGAATACGGTCATTTCATTGGCGGCAAGCATGTCGCCGGGACCAGCGGGCGCAAGCAGGACGTCATGCAGCCCATGGACGGCTCGGTGCGCGGCACGGTGGCGCTGGCTTCGCCGGCGGAACTGCGTGCGGCTGTCCTGAATGCCAAGGAAGCACAGATCAAATGGGCTGCGACCAACCCGCAGCGGCGTGTGCGCGTGCTGATGAAGTTTCTTGAACTGGTTGCCCGCGACTATGACGAACTGGCCGATCTCCTGGCGCGCGAGCACGGCAAGACCATCGCCGACGCCAAGGGCGACATCCAGCGCGGCCTCGAAGTGGTCGAAGTCTGCATCGGTGCGCCGCACATGATGAAGGGCGAGTTCACCGACGGCGCCGGCCCCGGCATCGATGTCTATTCGATGCGCCAGCCGCTTGGCGTCGTTGCCGGCATCACCCCGTTCAATTTCCCGGCGATGATCCCGCTGTGGAAGATTGCCCCGGCGCTGGCCTGCGGCAACGCCTTTATCCTGAAGCCTTCCGAGCGTGACCCTGGCGTGCCGATGCGCATCGCCGAACTGTTCCTCGAGGCTGGCCTGCCGGCTGGCGTTCTCAACGTCGTCAATGGCGACAAGGATGTCGTCGACGCCATCCTCGACGATCCTGATATCAAGGCTATCGGCTTTGTCGGCTCGACGCCGATCGCGCATTACATCTATTCGCGCGGCACGGCCGCGGGAAAACGCGTGCAGTGCTTCGGCGGCGCCAAGAACCACATGATCATCATGCCCGATGCCGACATGGACCAGACCGTCGATGCGCTGATCGGCGCGGGCTACGGCTCGGCCGGCGAGCGCTGCATGGCGATCTCGGTTGCCGTTCCCGTCGGCAACGACACCGCTAACCGGCTGATGGAAAAGCTGATCCCGCGTGTCGAAAGCCTCAAAGTCGGCCCGTCGACGGATTCGTCCGCCGATTTCGGCCCGCTGATCACGGCGCAGGCATTGGAACGCGTCAAGGGTTATGTCGACACCGGCGTCAAGGAAGGCGCCAAGCTGGTCGTCGATGGCCGCGGCTTCTCCATGCAGGGCTACGAGGATGGCTACTATATGGGCGGCTGCCTGTTCGACAATGTGACCGCCGACATGCGCATCTACAAGGAAGAGATTTTTGGCCCGGTGCTGTCGGTGGTGCGTGCGCCGACCTATGAGAGCGCCATCAAGCTCGCCAACGATCATGAGATGGGCAATGGCGTCGCCATCTTCACCCGTGACGGTGATGCTGCTCGTGATTTTGCTTCGCGCGTCCAGGTCGGCATGGTCGGCATCAACGTGCCGATCCCGGTTCCGATCGCTTACTACACGTTCGGCGGCTGGAAGGCGTCGTCCTTCGGCGACCTCAACCAGCACGGCCCGGACGCGTTCCGCTTCTACACCAAGACCAAGACGGTGACCTCGCGCTGGCCCTCCGGCGTCAAGGACGGTGCCGAGTTCGTCATCCCGACGATGAACTGACCGGACGATTTCGAAGATCGGCAAGAAGGCCCGGGTTCAACGTCCTGGGCCTTTCTTTGTACGAAACCGACATTGGCCATCACGTTAAAGCGATGGAACCAAGAGCCTGTCATCTGCCTTAAATTGCATTCCTGCCGTGGTGCAGGCCATCAAAATAGCGCCGGTTGCAGCCGGGGTTCTCGTCTGGCGCAAGGAGGTGTCAGATGACACGACGTCTTGTGGCGGCGATGTTCTTTGCGGTGTTCGCGATGTCCGGCATCGCCCAGGCTAAAGCCGATCAATGCGCGGCGCGGACCGACTTGGTCAAGGCGCTCGGCGAGAAGTTCCACGAAAACCAAGCCGCTCGTGGCTTGGTGAACCCAAATGTGGTGCTTGAGATATTCGTCTCCGACCAGGGCACCTGGACCATCCTGGCCACCGACACACACGGCCAAAGCTGCATCATCACGGCTGGCGAAGGCTGGGACGGGGCGACCATGGCCGCAGTCTTGCCGGGCACCTGATAAAGACCGGTCGGAAGTCTGGAGCAGAGACGGAGTTCAGCGTGTGGCGGCCACTTCGGCATGGCCGCGCAGCAGTGCCATAAGGCGTTTGGCGTCCTTGGCGGCAGCCTCTTCGTCACCGGCCAGGATCGAACGGATTAGCGCGACGTGGTGTTCGGCCGATTCGGCCAGCCCTGTGTCGGCCTTGTAGCGAAACCAGAAGCGGCGGCTGTGGGTCTGCAGGGGCGCGGCCAGACGGGCCGCAAAAGGGTTGTCGGCGGCCATCGCCAAGGCCTCGTCGAGCGCCTTGTCGGCCTGGATGAAGGCCAGCACATTGCCCGAGATGACGGCCTTCTGCATGGCAAGGGCTGCCTCATGAAACAGGTCGGCGGCCTCACGGGTGACGAAGCGGGCGGCCGAGCGCGCCAGCACCACCTCGACGCCGCGCCTGGCATCCAGCACGCGCAGCCAGTCGCCGGGATGTAGCGGGGCAATGGCGATGCCGGCGCGTGGCCTGACATCCAGCAGTCCTTCCCAGGCGAGGCGCTGGATCGCTTCGCGCACCGGCGTGCGTCCTAGCGCCAGCTTCTCGATGAGGGCGCCTTCGGTGACAAAGCTCGCCGGCGCCAGTTCCAACGTCACGATCATATGCTCGAGTACATGGTAGGCCTTGGCAGCGGCCGGCTCGGGGTATGCTGTCTCACTGGATATCAAAGGTGGGCTCCTGATATATCTTACATATATCATAACGAATTCCGCGTTGACAGCCGGTTTTCAAATAGATATACGGCTGATATATCAGATGGAGAGACGATTATGTGGACCGGAGTTTTCCCCGCCGTCACGACCAAGTTTACTGATGACGACCGCCTCGATCATGCCGAGATGGAGCGCTGCTTTGCTTTGCAGATGGAGGCAGGCTGCGACGGTATCATCGTCTGCGGTTCGCTCGGCGAAGGGCCGATGCTGTCGCATGACGAGAAGATCGAGGTGCTGAAGACTGCCCAGAAAGTTGCAGGCAACAAGCCGGTGCTGCTGACGGTCAACGAGGCGGGCACCCGCGAGGCGGCGAGCATCGCAAAGCGCGCGAGCCGGGAAGGCGCCAACGGGCTGATGGTGGTGCCGAGCCCGATCTATCACACCAACCCGGAAGAGACGGTCGCCGCCTTGCGCGCCGTCGCTCAGGCCGGCGACCTGCCGGTGATGATCTACTCCAACCGCCTCGCCTACCGCGTCGACGTCACCGTCGACCAGATGGAGGAACTGGCCGCCGACAAGCGCTTCGTCGCCATCAAGGAGTCCTCCGACGACATCCGCCGCTCGACAGAGATCATCAACCGCTTCGGCGACCGCTACGATCTGTTCACCGGCGTCGACAATCTCGCCTTCGAGGCGCTGTCGGTGGGCGCCATCGGCTGGGTGGCGGGTCTGGTCGTCGCCTTCCCGCGCGAGACCGTCGCCATCTACCAGCTGATGAAGCAGGGCCGCCGCGAGGAGGCGCTTTCGATCTACCGCTGGTTCCGGCCGCTGCTCGATCTCGATGTCTCGACCTATCTGGTCCAAAACATCAAGCTTGCCGAAGTGCTCGCGATCGACACAAATGACCGCGTGCGCATGCCGCGCCAGCCGCTGTCGGGCGAGCGCCGCAAAGCGGTCGAGAAGATCGTCAAGGACGCGCTGGCGGTACGGCCGAAGCTGCCGCAGTTCTGAAGGCTTTCTTCTCCCCATTCACGGGGAGAAGATGGCGGCAGCCGGATGAGGGGCAGCGCCGACGTGCAAGGAAATTCCAGGGACACAGAGGAGGGCCGCCGCCCCTCATCCGCCCTTCGGGCCCCTTCTCCCCGTGAACGGGGAGAGAGGGTAGATATCGCCATTGTCGGTGGCGGCATTGTCGGCATCTGCGCGGCGGCCATGCTGGCCGAGGCCGGGCGCAGCGTCACGGTCTTCGACCGCACCGGCATCTGCGAGGAGACGAGCTCCGGCAATGCCGCCGCCTTCGCCTTCTCCGACGTGCTGCCGCTGGCGCATAAGGGCATGATGCGGCACTTGCCGAAATGGCTTGCCGATCCGCTCGGGCCACTCAGCATCCCGCCGGCCTACTTGCCGAAGCTGTTGCCTTGGCTGTTGCGCTTCTGGCGCGCTGGCGCACCAGAAAAATATGAGGCGAGCCTTGCTGCTCAGGCAGGCATGATGAAGCTCGCCGAGGCTGAATGGATGGGCCTGCTCGACCGTTCCGGCACGCGGCTGATGCTGCGCGAGGACGGCTCGCTGGAGCTTTATGAAAGCGAGGCCGAATTTCAGGCCGGGCTGCCGGGCTGGGCGGCGCGCGAGCGCTTCGGCATCGGCTTTCGCCATGTCGAAGGCGACGAACTGGCGCCGCTGCAGCCGGGACTGTCGCCGCGCTTCATCAAGGGCACCTTCGTGCCGGGCTGGAAGACCGTCGCCGATCCGAAACTGCTCGGCAAGGGGGTGTGGGCCTATGCCGAAAGGCTGGGCGCGCGTTTCGAAAAGGCGCGCATAGAGCGCGTCGCCGCCAATCCTGATGGCGCGACGCTGACGCTGACGGACGGCACGACCAGGCAGGCAAGACATCTTGTCGTGGCCGCCGGGGCATGGTCGCATCTGCTGACGAAGGCGCTTGGCGACACCATCCCGCTCGAAACCGAGCGCGGCTACAACACGACACTGCCGAAGACCGCTTTCGACGTGCAGCGGATGCTGATCTTTTCCGGCCATGGCTTCGTCATCACGCCACTCGAGACGGGCTTGCGCGTCGGCGGCGCCGTCGAGTTGGGCGGTCTCGACCGGCCGCCGAATTTTGCGCGTTCGAAGGCCATGCTGGAAAAAGCCAGACAATTCCTTCCGGGGCTGGACGCGTCAGGCGGCCGCGAGTGGATGGGCTATCGCCCGTCGCTGCCGGATTCGCTGCCGGTGATCGGCACGGCGCGAACCGCGCCCAACGTTGTCTACGCCTTCGGCCATGGCCATCTCGGCCTGACCCAGGCGGCGGCCACCGGCCGCTTGATCCGCGATCTTGTTCTCGGGCAAACTTCGCCGATCGATCTTGCTCCCTTCAGCCCGCAACGGTTTTGAGTTCGAGGAAATCATGGCCAAAAAATCCTTCTTTTGCATCGACGGCCATACCTGCGGCAATCCGGTGCGGCTGGTCGCCGGCGGCGGCCCTTTGCTTCAGGGGTCGACGATGATGGAGCGGCGGGCGCATTTCCTGGCGGAGTATGACTGGATCCGCACCGGGCTGATGTTCGAGCCGCGCGGCCACGATGTCATGTCGGGCTCGATCCTCTATCCGCCGACGCGCGAGGATTGCGACATAGCCATCCTGTTCATCGAGACGTCGGGCTGCCTGCCGATGTGCGGCCACGGCACGATCGGCACGGTGACGATGGCCATCGAACATGGGCTGATCAAGCCGAAGACACCCGGCGTGCTCCGGCTCGACACACCGGCCGGGCTGGTTATCGCCGAATACAAGCAAGTCGGCGACTATGTCGAGGAGGTGCGCATCACCAATGTACCGTCCTTCCTTTATGCCGAGGGACTGACGGTCGACTGCCCACAGCTTGGCGAGATCACCGTCGATGTCGCCTATGGCGGCAATTTCTACGCAATAGTCGAGCCGCAGGCGAATTTTCGCGACATGGCTGATTATTCCGCCGGCGATTTCGTCGCCTGGAGCCCTGTGGTGCGGCAGCGGCTCAACGAGAAGTACTCGTTCGTGCATCCGGAAAACCCCGGCATCAACCGGCTGTCCCACATGCTGTGGACCGGCGAGCCGACAGTGGCGGGCGCGGATGCGCGCAACGCGGTCTTCTATGGCGACAAGGCGATCGATCGCTCACCTTGCGGCACCGGCACCTCGGCGCGCATCGCGCAGCTCCATGCCAAGGGCAAGCTCAAGGCCGGCGACAGTTTTGTCCACGAATCGATCATCGGCTCGCTGTTCAAGGGCAAGGTCGAGAAGGACGTCACTGTTGCCGGCAAGCCGGCCATCATTCCCTCGATCGGCGGCTGGGCGCGGATGACCGGCCTGAACACCATATTCATCGACGACCGCGATCCGTTCGCGCACGGTTTTGTGGTTAAGTGATACGGTAGGCTGCCGATCATCCACCGAGACGAAGACTTGGACCCAGAGCGGGACCTCTTGGCGAAACCAGTCAGCGGAAGGTTAGCGCGTTGGGTGAGGCATCCACCGCCATAGTCGGGAACTAACCCATGTTGCAGCTGGTCAGTACGGAATGTGGCTAAAAAACGAAGCCCGCCAACAACGCAAAGATTCGTCTCATCACCGAATTTCGACCGGGATTCCTTCGAAATGAGGTCGCTGGTCCGGCGGAATCGTCAAAGACATTGCGTTATGCCAATGATAGGGTCCGCGATAGTCCAGGGGTCGGGAGCAAAAAAACGGGCAATCGGAAGGCGTGCCGGCAAAACACGCTCGATGTTTGAAAAATCACGTTGCAATCCGGGCTCGAAACTTTACGACTAGGGGAAATACGAAAAGGAATGCGTCTGCATGGGCGACATTCCAGGGGAGCCATGTACACATGCAGTACTTTGTCCAGCAGCTTATCAATGGGCTGACGCTGGGATCGATCTATGGGCTGATCGCAATCGGCTACACGATGGTCTACGGCATCATCGGCATGATCAACTTCGCCCACGGCGACATTTTCATGGTCGGGGCATTCGCCGCCCTCGTTGTCTTCCTCATCCTCGGCTCCTTGTTCTATTCGGTCCCGGTCGTCCTGGCGCTGCTGATCATGATGATCGTGGCGATGCTGCTCACCAGCCTCTACAACTGGACGATCGAGAAGGTGGCCTACCGGCCGCTGCGCGGTTCGTTCCGGCTGGCGCCGCTGATCACCGCCATCGGCATGTCGATCGCGCTGTCGAACTTCATCCAGGTGACGCAAGGTCCGCGCAACAAGCCGATCCCGCCGATGGTCAGCCAAGTCTACAACATCAACGGCATCAGCGTGTCGCTGAAGCAGATCATCATCGTCGTCGTCACCGCCCTGCTGCTGGCGCTGTTCTGGTACCTGGTCAACAGGACTTCCCTCGGCCGGGCGCAAAGGGCGTGCGAGCAGGACCGCAAGATGGCGGCGCTGCTCGGTGTCGATGTCGACCGTACGATCTCGATCACCTTTATCATGGGTGCAGCGCTTGCGGCCGTCGCGGGCACGTTGTTCCTGATGTATTACGGCGTCATCGCCTTTTCCGACGGCTTTGTGCCGGGGGTCAAGGCCTTCACCGCGGCCGTTCTCGGCGGCATCGGGTCTCTGCCGGGCGCGGTGCTTGGCGGGCTTTTGATCGGCTTCATCGAGAGCATGTGGTCGGCGTATTTCTCGATCGACTACAAGGACGTCGCGGCGTTCTCGATCCTGGCGATCGTGCTGATCTTCCTGCCTTCCGGCATTTTGGGCCGGCCAGAAGTCGAAAAGGTCTGAGACAATGGCGGTTTCCGTATCCTCGGAGCGCGACACCGTCGCCTCCCCCGTGCAGCGTGCATTGCGCGAAGCGTTCTATGCCGGCGCCATCTCGCTGGGGTTGTTCATTCTCTTCATCGGCCTGAAGACCGACCAGAACATAAGCAACCAGCTGATCCTGGTGCAGCGCTGGTTGCTGCTCATCACCGTGGTCGTGCTGACCATGCTTGGCCGCTTCTTCTACATTGCATATGGCCAGCCGTTCATGGCCAATCAGAAGATCACCAATGTCGCCACCGGCCTGTTGCCGGCGAGCGTCGCGTCGCGCTTCTTCCTGCTTCCGGCCTTCATCGTCGCCGTCGTGCTGGCGGTTGTCCTGGTTGCGTTCGGCAGCGCTCTGCCGGTGTTGGTGGGACCCGATCTGGCCGGCTACCTTCAGTTCCTGCGCGCATTGGCCGTCATTTACGCGCTCGCTTGCGTGATCTTCTATTTCCGCTCCTTCATCCACGCCAATTTCACCAAGCTCGGCATTGCGGCGCTGGTGCTATACCCGATCCTCGTCGTCGTGGTGCTGTCGATCTACGCGTGGTCGATAACCGGCGGCCTGCAGGGCTCGTTGAAGTGGGTCGACAATTTCGGCATCCAGATCCTGATCTATGTGATGCTGGCCTGGGGGCTGAACATCGTCGTCGGCCTCGCTGGCCTGCTCGATCTCGGCTACGTCGCCTTTTACGCGGTCGGCGCCTATGCCTATGCGTTGCTTGGTTCGCAATACGGCCTGTCGTTCTGGATCCTGCTGCCCGCCGCCGGCGCCATGGCCGCCTTCTGGGGCGTTATGCTCGGCTTTCCGGTGCTCAGGCTTCGTGGCGATTACCTGGCGATCGTGACGCTGGCCTTCGGCGAGATCATCCGCCTGGTGCTGATCAACTGGCGTGAAGTCACCAACGGCTCGGCCGGCATCTCCGGCATCCCGAAGGTCACCTTCTTCGGCCTGATGACGTTTAATTCGACCGACCCGAACTATATCGGCAAGGTGCTGCACATCGCCCAGTCAAGCGCCTACTACAAGATCTTCCTCTACTATCTCATTCTCGGGCTGGCGCTGCTGACCGCCTTCGTCACCATCAGGCTCAGGCGCATGCCTGTCGGCCGCGCCTGGGAGGCGCTGCGCGAGGACGAGATTGCCTGCCGCTCGCTTGGCATCAACACCACCACCACCAAGCTCACCGCCTTTGCCACCGGCGCCATGTTCGGCGGTTTTGCCGGCGCCTTCTTCGCCGCACGGCAAGGCTTCGTCAGCCCTGAATCCTTCGTCTTCCTCGAATCGGCGATCATCCTGGCCATCGTGGTGCTCGGCGGCATGGGCTCGCTGGTCGGCATCGCGGTCGCCGCGCTGGTGATGATCGGCGGCACCGAGGCGCTGCGCGAACTCGATTTCCTGAAAAGTGTCTTCGGAAAAGATTTCACCCCGGAGCTTTACCGCATGCTTTTGTTCGGCATGGCGATGGTCATCGTCATGCTGTGGAAGCCGCGCGGCTTTGTCGGCAGCCGTGAACCGACGGCATTCCTCAGTGAACGAAAAGCGGTCTCCTCCTCCTTCACCAAGGAAGGGCACGGCTGATGAGCGCGACCTCCATTCAGAAGACCAATCCGGGTATGAAAGACGCCATCCTCCAGGTCGAGCATCTTTCGATGAAGTTCGGCGGCCTGATCGCCATCGGCGACCTGTCGTTCCAGGCCAAGCGCGGCGAGATCACCGCTCTGATCGGACCCAATGGCGCCGGCAAGACCACCGTCTTCAATTGCATCACCGGCTTCTACAAGCCGTCGGAAGGCATGATTACGCTCAACCGGGCCGACGGCTCGAGCTTCCTGCTCGAACGGCTGCCCAATCATGAGATCCCGGCGCGCGCCAAGGTGGCGCGCACCTTCCAGAACATCCGCCTGTTCTCGGGCATGACGCTGCTGGAGAATCTGCTGGTTGCCCAGCACAACAAGCTGATGAAGGCATCCGGCTACACGATCCTGGGCCTGTTCGGGATCGGCGGCTACCGCAGAGCCTCGGCTGAATCGGTGGAGCTTGCCAAGCACTGGCTGGAGAAGGCCGACCTTGTCGATCGCGCCGACGATCCGGCCGGCGACCTGCCCTATGGCGCGCAGCGGCGCCTCGAGATTGCGCGCGCCATGTGCACTGGGCCCGAACTTCTGTGCCTCGACGAGCCTGCGGCCGGTCTCAATCCGAAGGAGTCGGCTGCGCTGAATTCGCTGCTGATGGACATCAAGAGCAGTACCTCGATCCTGCTGATCGAACATGACATGTCGGTGGTCATGCAGATTTCCGACCATGTCGTGGTGCTTGAATATGGCCGCAAGATTTCCGACGGCAGCCCGCAATCGGTGCGTACCGACCCGCGCGTCATCGCCGCCTATCTCGGCGTCGACGACGAGGAGGTCGAGACGGTGCTGACCGAGGTCGGCGATGAAGACGTCATCGAGCAGCTGGACATCGGGCCGGATTCGGCTCACGGACCAGGCACATCGTCTTCCTATCTCGCCGGCCCGGTAAGCGACACGATCGGCCACAGCCAGGGCGAGCGGGTCACAGTGTCGAAGGGAGCTTCAAAGGCCACCCAATACGATACAAGAGCCAACTCCGCGCCAAGAGCACCGTCCGAGCGTCTAACGGCCAAGTCCAAACCGGCGGCCACCAAATCCCCGACAGGCAAGCCGCGCGGAGGGCGTAAGTGATGGCCGAGACAACGCTGCTCGACATCAAGGGCGTCGAGACCTACTACGGCAACATCAAGGCGCTGAACGGCGTCGATGTCCACGTCAACCAGGGCGAGATCGTCGCGCTGATCGGCGCCAACGGCGCCGGCAAGTCGACGCTGATGATGACCATCTTCGGTGCGCCGCGCGCTCGTGCCGGCTCAATCACTTTCGCCGGCACCGACATCACCCAGATGCCGACGCACGAGATCGCCCGCATGCGCATTGCGCAGTCGCCGGAAGGCAGGCGCATTTTCCCGCGCATGACGGTGATGGAAAACCTGCAGATGGGCGCCGGTCTCGACAATCTCAAGCACTATGACGAAGATGCTGAGAAGGTGTTCGCGCTGTTCCCGCGCCTCAAGGAGCGCATTGCCCAGCGCGGCGGCACGCTGTCGGGCGGTGAGCAGCAGATGCTGTCGATCGGACGTGCGCTGATGGCGCGGCCTAAGCTGCTGTTGCTCGACGAGCCGTCGCTGGGTCTGGCGCCGCTGATCGTCAAGCAGATCTTCGATGCCATCCGCGAGCTGAACCGCACGCAAGGGCTGACCGTGTTCCTGGTCGAGCAGAACGCCTTCGGTGCGCTCAAGCTCGCCACGCGCGGCTATGTCATGGTCAACGGCAACGTGACCATGAGCGGCACAGGCAAGGAATTGCTCGCCAATCCGGAAGTGCGGGCGGCCTATCTCGAAGGCGGCCATCACTGATTTTGGAGCGGAATGTATGCATACGGTATTCCGCTCCAACTTGTTTGTTTGTCGCATGACCTTTGTCCGAAAAGTCTGCAACTTTTCGGGATCATGCTAGGGAGTCTTCATCATGCAAGGCATTCTTCACGAGGAACCTTCCATCTGGCAGTTCTTCTTCGTCACCTGTCTGCTCGGCGGCTGGGCGGCATGGATGACCGGCAAGGCCAGCGCCCAGACATGGCGCAGCCTGCCGGCGCTGTTCGCCTATCTGCTGGGCCTCGGCATCGGCATCAGGTTCATCCATCATGCCTTGTTCGGCGGCACGATGTTTTCGCTGCAATACTATGTCGTGGACACAATCGTGCTCATGATATTGGGGTTTGTCGGCTATCAATACACGCGTACGAACCAGATGGTGACGCAGTATAATTGGCTTTACGAACGGGCTTCGATCTTAAGCTGGAAACCGAAAGGTTGACGTTCATCATTAACGCCGTTCCGGGGATGAATCGGCGTGACAAGGGCCTGAAAATCGGCAAAGTACGCTTTCTGCGATAAGGGTGGGCATCGCATGAAAGTTTCATCCACGCCCACCTCGTAAATGGGAGCGTTTAAATGAAGAAATCACTTTTGTCCGCCGTTGCCCTGACCGCGCTTGTCGCGTTCGGTGGCAATGCATGGGCTGACGTTATCGTCGGCGTCGCAGGTCCGATCACCGGTCCGAATGCGGCCTTCGGTGCGCAGCTGCAGAAGGGTGCGGAAGCGGCCGTTGCCGACATCAACGCCGCAGGCGGCATGAACGGCGAGCAGATCAAGCTCGAAGTCGGCGACGACGTCTCCGATCCGAAGCAGGGCATTTCGGTCGGCAACAAGTTCGTCGGCGACGGCGTGAAGTTCGTGATCGGCCACTTCAACTCGGGCGTCTCGATCCCGGTTTCGCAGGAAGTCTACGTCGACAACAACATCGTCGAAGTAACCCCGGCGGCGACCAACCCGAAATTCACCGAGCGCGGCCTGTGGAACGTGTTCCGCACCTGCGGACGCGATGACCAGCAGGGCGGCATCGCCGGCGGCTATATCGCGACCAACTTCAAGGACGCCAAGGTTGCCGTCATCCACGACAAGACCCCCTATGGTCAGGGCCTTGCCGACGAGACCAAGAAGGCGATGAACGCAGCCGGCCTGACCGAAGTCATGTACGAAGGCGTCAATGTCGGCGACAAGGACTTCTCGGCGCTGATTGCCAAGATGAAGGACGCCGGTGTTACCCTGATCTATTGGGGCGGCCTGCATACCGAAGCCGGCCTGATCATCCGCCAGTCGGCGGACCAGGGCCTCAAGGCCACCCTGATGTCGGGCGACGGCATCGTCACCGACGAGCTGGCTGCGATCGCCGGCGATGCGGTTATCGGCACGCTCAACACCTTCGGTCCCGATCCGCGCCTGATCCCCGAGAACAAGGCACTTGTCGAGAAGTTCCGCGCCCAGGGCTTCGAGCCGGAAGCCTACACTCTCTACTCCTACGCCGCCATGCAGGTGATCGCCGAGGCCGCTGCCGTGGCCAAGTCGAACGACCCCGTGGAAGTGGCCAAGGCGCTGCACGAGAAGGGCCCGTTCAAGACCGTTCTGGGCGATCTCGCCTATGACGCGAAGGGCGATCCGAAGCTCCCGGGCTACATCATGTACGAATGGAAGAAGGGTCCGGACGGCAAGATCTCCTGGTTCCCGAAGTCGTAATTCGGAACACAGCTCTATGGAATGCCCGGCGCTCGCGCCGGGCATTTTTTCTTTGGTGACAGGGCGGCAGCGAGGGTGGCTGGATAAGCCGCTAGCCGGGTCGAATTTGTGCGGGCACGACAATTAGCGTCACCTCGCGACGCCAATCGCACGCATCTTTTCGAGCGGTGGTGCTAGAATCGCATTTAAATCGGTTTAACCTCTCCCCGATTTTGGTTGCACTGCAGCATTTTCGCGTTAATCATGCCTCTGCCCCACCCTCCTGTCCGGAGCCTGCTTCCTTGGCCATCACGAAGATCCTCGTCGCCAACCGGTCCGAAATTGCCATCCGCGTCTTTCGCGCGGCCAACGAGCTCGGCCTCAAAACCGTGGCGATCTGGGCCGAGGAGGACAAATATTCGCTGCATCGGTTCAAGGCCGATGAAAGCTACCAGGTCGGGCGCGGGCCGCATCTGGCCAGGGACATGGGGCCGATCGAAAGCTATCTGTCGATCGAGGAAGTGATCCGCGTCGCCAGGCTGTCCGGCGCCGACGCCATCCATCCAGGCTATGGCCTTCTGTCGGAAAGCCCTGAATTCGCAGATGCCTGCGCCGAGGCCGGCATCACCTTCATCGGACCGAAGCCCGCCACGATGCGCCGGCTCGGCAACAAGGTCGCCGCGCGCAATCTGGCCATCGAGGTTGGCGTGCCGGTGGTGCCGGCAACCGAACCGCTTCCGGACGACATGGAAGCAGTCAAGCAGCTCGCCAAGACAGTCGGCTATCCGGTGATGCTCAAGGCATCATGGGGCGGCGGCGGGCGCGGCATGCGCGCCATCCGCGCGGAAGCCGACCTCGCCCGCGAGGTGATGGAAGGCAAGCGCGAGGCCAAGGCCGCCTTCGGCAAGGACGAGGTCTATCTCGAAAAGCTGATCGAGCGCGCTCGCCATGTCGAGGTCCAGGTGCTCGGCGACACGCATGGCAACGCTGTACATCTGTTCGAGCGCGACTGCTCGATCCAGCGCCGCAACCAGAAGGTCGTCGAACGGGCGCCGGCGCCCTATCTCAGCGAGGCATTGCGCCAGGAGCTTTGCGGCTATGCGCTCAAGATCGCGCGCGAGACCAGCTATATCGGCGCCGGTACGGTGGAATTCCTGCAGGACGCCGACACCGGCAAATTCTACTTCATCGAGGTCAATCCGCGCATCCAGGTCGAGCACACCGTCACCGAGCAGGTGACCGGCATCGACATCGTCAAGGCGCAGATCCACATACTGGACGGCTTTGCCATCGGCACGAAAGAGTCGGGCGTGCCGGCGCAGGCCGACATCAGGCTGAACGGTCACGCGCTGCAGTGCCGCATCACGACCGAGGATCCGGAGCATAGTTTCATTCCGGACTACGGCCGCATCACCGCTTATCGCGAAGCCGCCGGTTTCGGCATCCGCCTCGACGGCGGCACCGCCTATTCGGGCGCGGTCATCACCCGCTTCTACGATCCGCTGCTGGAGAAGGTGACTGCCTGGGCGCCGACACCGGCCGAGGCGATCGCCCGCATGAATAGGGCCCTGCGCGAGTTCCGCATCCGCGGCGTGGCGACCAACCTCACCTTCCTCGAGGCAATCATCAACCACCCGCGCTTCGCCGACAATTCCTATACGACCAGGTTCATCGACACGACGCCGGAGCTGTTCGCGCAAGTGAAGCGGCAGGACCGCGCCACCAAGCTGCTCAACTATCTGGCCGACGTCAGCGTCAACGGCCATCCCGAAACCCGCGGCCGTCCGATGCCCAAGGCCGATGCGGCAGCGCCTGTCGTGCCCTATCTCAACGGCAACGTGCCTGATGGTAGCAAGCAGAAGCTCGACGCGTTGGGGCCGGAGAAATTCGCTGCCTGGATGCGTGAGCAAAAAGAGGTGCTTGTCACCGACACGACGATGCGCGACGGCCACCAGTCGCTGCTCGCCACCCGTATGCGCACGCATGACATTGCCGGCATCGCCGGCACATATGCGCGGGCGCTGCCGCGGCTGCTGTCGCTGGAATGCTGGGGCGGCGCCACTTTCGACGTCGCCATGCGCTTCCTGACCGAGGATCCGTGGGAGCGGCTGAGCAAAGTGCGCGAAGCCGCCCCCAACCTTTTGCTGCAGATGCTTCTGCGCGGCGCCAACGGCGTCGGCTACACCAACTATCCCGACAATGTGGTGCAACATTTCGTCAGCCATGCGGCGGCCGGCGGCGTCGACCTGTTCCGCGTATTCGACTGCCTGAACTGGGTCGAGAATATGCGCGTCGCCATGGACGCGGTGGGCGCCGAGGGCAAGCTGGTCGAAGCGGCGATCTGCTACACCGGCGACATCCTCGATCCGGCGCGCGCCAAATACGACCTTAAATACTATGTCGGGCTGGCGAAGGAATTGCAGGCCGCCGGCGCCCATATCATCGCCGTCAAGGACATGGCCGGGCTTTTGAAGCCGGCTGCCGCCCGCGTGCTGTTCAAGGCGCTGCGCGAGGCGACCGACCTGCCGATCCATTTCCACACCCACGACACGTCAGGCCTGTCGGCGGCGACGGTGCTGGCCGGCGTGGAAAGCGGCGTCGACGCCATCGACGCGGCGATGGATTCCTTCTCCGGCAACACCTCGCAGCCTTGCCTGGGCTCGATCGTCGAGGCGCTGAAGGGAACCGAGCGCGATCCCGGCCTCGATCCGCAATGGATCCGCAAAATCTCCTTCTACTGGGAAGCGGTGCGCAACCAGTATGCCGCCTTCGAAAGCGACCTCAAGGGGCCAGCCTCGGAAGTCTATCTGCACGAAATGCCGGGCGGCCAGTTCACCAACCTCAAGGAACAGGCGCGTTCGCTGGGGCTGGAAACGCGTTGGCACGAGGTGGCACAAGCCTATCACGACGTCAATTTGATGTTCGGTGACATCGTCAAGGTGACGCCGTCGTCCAAGGTGGTCGGCGACATGGCGCTGATGATGGTGAGCCAGGATCTGACCGTTGCCGACGTCGAAAACCCAGCCAAGGACATCGCCTTCCCGGACTCGGTCGTCTCGATGCTGCGCGGGGATCTCGGCCAGTCGCCCGGCGGCTGGCCTGCGAAGCTGCAGAAGAAGGCATTGAAGGAAACCAAGCCGATCACCGTACGGCCGGGCTCGCTGCTCAAGCCAGCCGACCTCAAGGCCAGCCGCAGGGAGATCGAGCAGAAGCTGGAGCGCAAGCTCTCGGAGTACGAATTCGCCTCCTGGCTGATGTATCCGAAGGTGTTCACCGACTTCGCCGCCGCGCAGGAAACCTACGGGCCGGTCAGTGTGCTGCCGACGCCGACCTATTTCTACGGCATGAAGTCCGAGGATGAGATCTTCCTGGACATCGAAAAAGGCAAGACGCTTGTAGTGCGCTGCCTTGCGATCGGCGACGTCGATGAGAAGGGCATGGTCACCGTGTTCTTCGAGCTCAACGGCCAGCCGCGCCGTGTCCGGGTGCCGGACAGGGCGCATGGCGCCTCGGCGGCCAAGGCTCGGCGCAAGGCCGAGCCCGGCAACGAGGCGCATGTCGGCGCGCCGATGCCGGGCGTGGTCTCCGCCCTTTCGGTTGCCGCCGGCCAAGCTGTCAAGGCCGGCGACGTGCTGTTGTCGATCGAAGCCATGAAGATGGAGACGGCCCTGCATGCCGAGCGCGACGGCACAGTGGCCGAAGTGCTGGTCAAGGCCGGCGATCAGATCGATGCGAAGGATCTGTTGATCGCGTTTGGCTGACGCGCGGATCCATCACACTGGGGACGGCTGGCAGCAGCCGTTCACGAAGCGCCGATAATGGCTTGACCCGCCGCGCCTGCTCGGGCATCGAACCCGCTCCAATTTACCGCGCCAGAATCGCGGTGCGAAAAAGTAGCGGAGAAAAAACATGGCCGACGACATCACAGATACCAGCCAGACTGTTGCCGCCGGCCAGTTGCGCGCCTTCATCGAGCGCATCGAGCGGCTCGAGGAAGAAAAGAAGACCATCGCCGACGACATCAAGGAAGTGTTCGCCGAGGCCAAGGGCACCGGCTTCGACACCAAGGCGATGCGGTCGATCATCCGGCTGCGCAAGAAGGACCAGGCCGAGCGCCAGGAAGAGGAAACCATCCTCGATCTCTACAAGGCCGCGCTCGGCATGGTGTAAGGCTGTCTGGAAATTCTACTCCGGCTGATATCGCCAGAGCGAATTTCGAAACAGTCTCGGGCCAAGGAATGATGCTGGAACGGGCATCGAACCATGAGCGAATTCGACTTCGGCGCCCGCCGCGCCTCTGAATTCCGCCAACGCAGCTTCTGGGCGCTGTTCGCCGAACGGCATCCGGAGGAACGCGCTTCCATGGCGCGGCGCGGACCCTGGTTCTGGCAGCGCGGGCTGCCCGACTTCGCTCTGGTCCTGTCCATGTATGTCGCGCCGGCGCAAAGCCAAGTTGGCGTCTTTTTCGGCCGTAACGAGAAGTTCGGCGCGACCGGGGTCTGGTCGCGGCTGAAGCCGTTCCAACCGGCAATCGAAGACTGGCTGAAGCTCAGGCCGGAGCAGAGCTGCGAGGGCCTCGGCATCAATTCGATGTGGCGGGTGAACTGCTATGCCGAGGACAACTGGCCGGCCATGGCCGACTGGCTGGTGACGGAATGCTCGCGCTTCGAGCGCGCCGTCACCGACGTGCTGGGAGAGGGATAGCTATCAGGTGTTGGTGCAAAGCATCGGATCCTTCTTCGGCTCGCGCTGGCAAGGCGCGGTGCCGGTCGAGCGGTTGTTCTGGCGCGATCTAGTCCTTGTCGGCACGGCGATCAACATCGCCTCGTCGGTGGCCGCGCTCATTCTGCTCGGCTTGAAGCTGCCGCTCGCCGTCGTCCTGGCGGTGCATTTCGCGCCCGTGCCCTACAACATCTTTCTGACCTTTGCCGTCTGGCGAACCACGGAAAAATCCAGTGGCGCCAAGGCTTCGTTGATGACGCTCGGGGCTACGCTTTGGCTGATCCTGGTGGTGGTTGTCTGAGAAGATTGACACGAAAAAGGGCGGCCGAAGCCGCCCTTTGAAGATGGTGGTCAAGCTGCGGCTTAAGCCGCCGGCTCGAATTTCAGCGCCACGCCGTTGATGCAATAGCGCAGGCCGGTCGGCGGCGGGCCGTCCTCGAAGACATGGCCGAGATGGCTGCCGCAGCGGGCGCAGTGGCATTCGGTGCGGACCATGCCGTAGCTGCGGTCGACGGTGTTTTCGACCGAACCGGGCACCGGATCATTGAAGCTCGGCCAGCCGGTGCCGCTCTCGAACTTGAGCTTGGATTCGAACAGCGGCTGGTCGCAGCCGACGCAGGAAAAGGTGCCGGCGCGCTTTTCGTAGAGCAGCGCGCAGCTTCCGGGCCGTTCGGTGCCATGGCCGCGCATGACCGCATATTGCTCGGGCGTCAGGCGGGCGCGCCATTCGGCGTCGGTGCGGGTGACAGGGTAGGTGTGGGTGTCCATTTGATCTCCTCAGCCTTGGCGGCTTGTTGTTGGTTGCAAGCTATATTCGCTTAGAGATAGGCGTTTGTTACGTGTTTTGCTCGCATTTTCAGCCGAGCTCCTACCCAATCGCCTGAAGATAGCGGGCGATCGACGCATGAAATGCCGTTCTTGCGCCGCCGATGATGTTCTGCTGCCACCACGCGCCGTAGATGTCGTCGAATTCGAAAGGCTCAAGTGCCGCCGCGATGCGTCGCACGGCCGGCGCATTGAGCGGAATGTAGTTCGGATAGCTGTACATGAAGCTGACATGGCGACGCGTCGGCGTCACCTGCAATATGTCGCCGGACAGCAGGGCGTTACCGTCATCGCGTTTCCAATGCAGCACCTGGCCGCCGGCAAAATGGCCACCGCAACGCACGAGTGTCAGCGACGGGTTTATGGCCAGCGTCTCGCCCGCCCAGCTGACGATGGCGTTGTGCGGCCGCATAATCCACTGGCGGTCGTCGGCATGGAGATAGATCGGCACGCCGCCAAACGCCTCGCTCCACTCGACCATCACCGAATAATAGTGGCAGTGCGAAATGGCGATCGCGGCCAGGCCGCCGCGACGGTTGATTTCGGCTACCGCCTCGTCGCTCACCATCGAGATGCAATCCCACAGCACATTGCCGTGCGGCGTCTGCGCCAGCAGCGCCCGCTGGCCGATAGCAAAGCGCGGCTCGATGCCGAAAGCGAGAACGCCGGCATCGTCCTTCATCACAAGCCTATGCCCGGCAGAGAGTTCTTCCCCAGTGATCCAGGCCTGGCCTTCCCAGCGCACATATTGCCGCTCGTCCTCGCAGATCGGGCAATTTTCTGGAGGGGTCTGCGTTGCCGCGAACTGGACGCCGCATTGCGGGCAAAGAAAGCAGGTCATCGGTTTTCCTCTCATATCAATGCTTGCGTGAAAGCTGCTTCGTCGCGGCTTCCAACCCGGCCAGCGTCAGTGGGAACATGCGGTCGCCGAAGAGATCGCGGATCATCGCGATCGAATGGGTGAAGCCCCATTTTTTCTGATTTTCGGGGTTCAGCCAGACCGCATTCGGCCATTGCTGGATGAGGCGGCCAAGCCAGACACTGCCGGCTTCCGGGTTCCAATGCTCGACCGAACCGCCGGGATGCGCGATCTCGTAAGGGCTCATCGAGGCATCGCCGACGACGATCACCTTGTAGTCGGGGCCGTATTTGTGAAGCAGATCGAAGGTCGGGATGGTCTCGGCATGCCTGCGCCGGTTGTCCTTCCAGACGCCCTCGTAAAGGCAGTTGTGGAAGTAAAAATATTCGAGCTGGCGGAATTCGGCGCGGGCGGCCGAAAACAGCTCCTCGACGCTTTTGATGTGGTCGTCCATCGAGCCGCCGACATCGAAGAACATCAAGAGCTTCACGGCGTTGCGCCGTTCGGGGCGCGTCTGCACATCGAGATAGCCGTGCTCGGCGGTGGCATGGATGGTGCCGGGCAGGTCGAACTCTTCCTCCGCACCCTCGCGCACCCAGCGGCGCAGGCGCTTCAGCGCCACCTTGATGTTGCGGGTGCCGAGCTCGACGGCGTCGTCGAGATTTTTGAACTCGCGCTTGTCCCAGACTTTCACCGCACGGCGATTGCGGCTTTCATGCTGGCCGATGCGCACGCCTTCGGGATTGTAGCCATAGGCGCCGAAAGGCGAAGTGCCGCCGGTGCCGATCCATTTCGAGCCGCCCTGGTGGCGGCCTTTCTGCTCCTCCAGCCGCTGCTTCAGTGTCTCCATCAGCTTGTCGAAACCGCCGAGCGCCTCGATCAGTTTCTTCTCTTCCTCGGTCAGGTGCTTTTCGGCGAGCCGGCGCAGCCATTCCTCAGGGATGTTGGCGACACCGACGGCATCGGGGCCGGTGAGCGCCTCGATCCCCTTGAAGACATGCGCAAACACCTGGTCGAAGCGGTCGATATGGCGTTCGTCCTTCACAAGCGCGGCGCGGGCGAGGTAGTAAAAACCCTGGACGTCATAGTCGACCAGCCCGGCCTCCAGCCCTTCCAGCAGCGACAGATATTCCCTGAGCGAAACGGGAACCCGCGCGGCCTTTAGTTCGAGAAAGAAGGGGAGGAACATGGTTGGCCGTTATCTATGCCGAACGGTCACGGCGGAGTCGCCACGGGCACTGTCGATTTCGCCGGATTGCAGAAGATTTGCCACAGTACGTGGGTTGGGCATGGGCAAGTGCTTTGCGATGCGGGCTTCCGCCCATTCGCGCATAGCCGACGCGGCATCGGCTATCGCTTCAGCCGGGTTTGCGCCGGCCCCGTGGCAGCCGGCGAGATCGGGCATCCGCACTCCCCAAACGCCGTCACTGCCATCCAGGATTCCGACATAGCGGATCATTCGGCTCCTTCCGCGTTATTTCGATCGCGCTCGCATCATAGCAGATCATACTCGATAAACCCTGTCCGCCGCGCGACATGGTCGTAGAGTTTGCGCGCGGTGGCGTTGGTTTCGTGGGTCATCCAGTAGACGTTCTTGACGCCGATCTTGCCGGCTTCCTGCTTCACCGCTTCGATGAGGGCCGCACCGATGCCCTTGCCGCGCACGTCGGGGTCGGCGAACAGGTCCTGCAGGTAGCAGTTGTTTTTCTCCGACCAGCCGGAGCGGTGATAGAGATAATGGGTCAGGCCGACCGCCTTGCCGTCGAGCGTGGCGATAAACCCCTTCGGTTCGAATTCACCTTCCGTGAACAGTCGTTTCCAGGTGATGTCGTAGACCTCGTCCGGCAGCTTGGTCTCGTAGAAGGTGAGGTAGGCAGTCCACAGCCGCCGCCAGTCGGCATGGTCGGCCAGCGCCAGCGGGCGGACGGTGATCTCGGTCATTTCGGTTCCTCCAAAGCCTTATCGGATTCCGGCG
Organism: Mesorhizobium sp. M1078; assembly: GCF_040318615.1. NCBI lineage: Bacteria > Pseudomonadati > Pseudomonadota > Alphaproteobacteria > Hyphomicrobiales > Phyllobacteriaceae > Mesorhizobium > Mesorhizobium sp. M1078. The sequence continues at coordinate 91,548 of NZ_JAMYMP010000008.1, read as the reverse complement.
GAATCAGATCGGAAACACCATCGCCTAATCCACCGGCGAATTGTACTCGCGAAATGCGGTCGCCAGCATTTGCAGCGCGTCACGCGCCCGCGGCGCCAGATTGTGCGAATGCAGCACCACTTCGGAAGGGTCAAGCGATGGAAGACCAAGTTTGCGGCCAACCTCGATCAGGCCGGGCGGAGCGACGCAGTGAGCCAGCGCCGAAACGGCAAAGCCCGCCGATATCGCAATGTTGACGGCCGCGCCGCCGCCGCCGACGAAGGCCTCCTCCCAGGCGATGCCTGCTTTGTCCAGCGCCTCGACCGCCCGCACACGATCCGGACAGTTGCACACGGTGCTTAAGAGCGCGAGGCGCAACGGCGTTCCGCGCTGCCACTCGAAGGAAGGTGCTGCGAACCAGCCATAGTGGTTGCGCGACAAGGTCCGGCCAGGACGGCTGTCGCCTTCGCGGTGCACGATAACCGCGTCGAGCTCGCCGTGATCGAAAGCTTCCTTGAGCACCGTGCTGGTATCGATCCTCAAACTGAGCGTCAGCGATGGATCGTGCGCATGGAGCTGGGCAATCAGAATGGACAGCGCCGGACCGGCGGCATGATCGACAAAGCCGAGCGCAAGCCGGCACGGTGCTGACGCAAACTCCGCCATGGCGCGCTCGTGCGCTGCAAGGAAGTCGCGCGCGGCGGGAAGGAAGACGGCGCCTCGTGCCGACAGGCTGACGCGGCGCGGCGTTCTTTCGATCAATCGCGCGCCGAGCTTTTCCTCAAGACGGCGCAGCTTGACGCTGATTGTCGCCTGGGTGCTGCCCAGCGCCGTGGCCGCCTGGGTGAAGCTCTGCAGATCGGCCACCATCACAAAGGTTCGTACGGCGTCCACATCAAGACTGGTCATCGCAGCACTCCATTGGCTAATCATTCCGTTTTGTCATTTCTGATATAGCCGAGCATAGCCTTTTTTCATGATCAAGTCTCCTCTATCTCAACTTAATCGCGGTTTGAAGAGCGCCTCATGCTCGGATGGAAAGAGATCGATATGCCGATTCAACGAAACACCATCGCGCTCACCGGCGTGTGCCTGGCGTCGCTCTTATTCGGGCTCGAAATCTCCAGCGTGCCGGTGATCCTGCCGAAACTGGAAAGCGTGCTCGCCGCCAATTTCAGGGATTTGCAGTGGATCATGAATGCCTACACCATCGCCTGCACGACAGTGCTGATGGCGACAGGGACATTGGCCGACCGTTTCGGCCGCAAGAGCGTGATGGTGATCACCACCGTCGCCTTCGGCCTCGCCTCGCTGCTGTGCGGCCTGGCTCCGAGTGCTGCACTGCTGATCGCCGCCCGCTTCCTGCAAGGTCTCGCCGGCGGCGCGATGCTGACCTGCAGCGTCGCCGTGCTGTCGCATCAGTTCCAGGACGGCCGCGAACGCGGCAAGGCTTTCGTCGCCTGGAGCGTCGTCTCAGGCATCGGGCTCGGTTTCGGGCCCGCCATCGGTGGCTTGATCGTGGCGCTGTCGAACTGGCAATGGGTGTTCCTCATCCACGTGCCGCTGGCGATCCTGGCGCTCGCCTTTATCGGCGCCGGTGTCACGCAATCGCGCGATCACAACGCCCAGAAGCTTGACTGGGCCGGCATGCTGACGCTGTCGGCTTCTGTGTTCGGCTTCTCCTATCTGATTACGCAGGGTGCGGATCTCGGGAACAGCGCCCGCATCGGCGTGATATCAGCCTCCGTGGCTGCGTTCATCGCTTTCCTTGTCGCCGAGAGGGTCAATCCCTATCCGATGTTCGATTTCTCCGTGTTCCGCATCCGCCAGTTTTCCGGCGCGATCATGGGCGCCATCGGCATGAATTTCAGCTACTGGCCGTTCATCATCTATCTGCCGATCTATTATTCGGGCGTTCTCGGCTATGACAGCACGACGACCGGCCTGCTGTTGCTCGTCTACACGCTGCCCTTCATGGTGATGCCGCCGATCGCCGAGCGCATTCGCGCGCGCTATCAGGCACGAATTGCCATCCCGCTCGGTCTGCTGACGCTAGGGATCGGTTTCATCGCCATGTGGATCGGCTCCAGGCTCGAGGGCGCCACCTGGCTGACCATGCTGCCCGGCACGCTGATTGCCGGCATCGGCATCGGTCTCACCAATTCGCCGACCACCAATACCACGACCGGCGCGGTATCGCCGGATCGTGCCGGCATGGCGTCCGGCATCGACATCAGCGCACGCCTGATCACGCTCGCTATCAACATCGCGGTGCTCGGCCTGCTGCTGACGCAAGGTATCGTTTCCCACCTGCGGGCCACACTCGGCGCGGCTTTGGAGCCGGATGAGTTGCGGGCACTGGCGGAAAGGGTCGCCACCGGCAATCTGGAGGGCCTTGCGCAGGGGACGCCGAAGCTCGCAGCCCTCGACCCATCCGGCGCCATCGTGCATGCCGCGCTGGTCAATGGTTTCGGCTGGGTCATGCTCTATTGCGGGATCGGCGTTCTCGCCCTGTCGGTCATCGGCTTCGTCATCTTCGGGCCGAAGCGCGTCGCGCCGCAGGAGAGAGGGTTTGCTCCCGCGGAGTAAGCGGCCAAAGCCGCCCGTAGCTGTCAGCCAACCCTCGATCCTCACCCCTGCCGTCTGGCCATGAAGGCCAGGCGTTCAAACAGATGCACGTCCTGTTCGTTCTTGAGCAGTGCGCCGTGCAGCTTCGGCAGCGCGTTCCTGGGGTCGGCGCGCAGATCCTCGGGTGCGATGTCGTCGGCGACCAGCAGGCGGATCCAGTCGAGCGCCTCGGAGGTCGACGGCTTCTTCTTCAACCCCTGCACGTCGCGGATCTCGTAGAACTGGGTCAGGGCAGCACGCACCAAATTCTGCTTTATGCCGGGATAGTGCACGTCGACGATTTTGTGCAGCGTGTCGACATCGGGAAAGCGGATGTAGTGGAAGAAGCACCGGCGCAGGAAGGCGTCGGGCAGTTCCTTCTCATTGTTGGAAGTGATGATGACGATGGGGCGCACAGCGGCGCGGATCGTTTCGCCGGTTTCGTAGACGAAGAACTCCATCCGATCGAGTTCCTGCAAAAGGTCGTTGGGGAATTCGATATCGGCCTTGTCGATCTCGTCGATCAACAGCACGACCTTCTTACCGGCCGCGAAGGCGTGCCAGAGCTTGCCGCGCTTGATGTAGTTTTTGATGTCGTTGAACCTGGCATCGCCGAGCTGGCTGTCGCGCAGCCGCGAGACAGCATCATATTCATACAGTCCCTGCTGCGCACGGGTGGTCGACTTGACGTGCCATTCGATCAGGTCGAGGCCGAGCGCCGATGCCACCTGGCGGGCAAGCTCGGTCTTGCCGGTGCCCGGCTCGCCCTTGACCAGCAATGGCCGCTCCAGCGCGATCGCGGCGTTCACCGCCACCATCAGATCCTTGTCGGCGACATAGGCCGCCGTGCCTTCGAAACGCATACTTGCTCCTCGGTTGGTCAGCGCGAGCGTAAGGACGCTGCTTGACCTGTGCAAGGGCGAGCCGGCTGCGACCAAAGCGTGTGAGATCGAAATGGAAACATCGGCTCATGTCAGGTAGTGTCTCAGTTTGAAATTCAGAGCTTGTATTCGAATTCCCATAGCCCGACCCGCGAAAGCTCAAAGGCTATCTCATGCCAGCTATTGCCCTCAGCCGAAGCACATCGAGCGATGAGAAATTTTTCCAGTTGAAGGTGATCGAACGTCCGCATGAAAATCACGCTTTCACCAGAAAATACCGCTTCTTTGTGGGACCGAAGAAACCATGTCGGCGAACACACCGTGGCAGTGAAAGCATCCGAGCCTTCTTTGCCCTCTTCTCCCGCATAGAAATCAATGGTGACCGAAAAATCAGTTGGATCGGACGGACGCCATGTAGAGAGATCGAACGCGAGTTTATCGGCTTCCACAATCCTATGACCCTTATACTCCGCTTTCATGAAACTCACTGTTCCCGCTTCTTATAAGGACCACGTTTCCCCGGCTTCGGAGCAACAGCGTCCATCTTCTCGCAAAGATCTTCCATGGACCAGAGAGTTTGTGACACGCCAGCCGCCATGATGGCGCGAAAAGGTTTGAAGCGGGAAGACAACCCCTTCGACTACGCCGGGCCGCTGGAATTGTCGGCAAACGAATTTCAGATGAACATGGCCGCTGACGTCATCAAAAAAGAAGGCATCAAAGGCGAATACCGGGTCATAGACCGCAATAAGAAGATTGCGCAGGACGTGCGGAAGGTGATGCGCGAAAACGGCTCAACGATGCCGGAAAACCTTCCGGTTGCCGAGCCGATTAGGGTAGTCGAAAAGAGAGTGAAGGCGGCCCGCAAACTCGAAATTAAGTCTTAGCCCACCGCTTTTCCGCTGCCTTCTTGGCAATTTCAGCGCGCCGCTCTGGCGTCATGTTCTCGGCGCGCTTCTTCCCGCCCTTGGCGCCCAGCGCCTTCGCAGCGGGGTCTTTGCCGTCGTCAATCACGGTGTCGTCTTCATCGCCAGTGGCAATGCGCATGACGCGGCCGGCGTTGCCGATCACGTCGGCGGGGCGCTTCTGGCCTTTAGGTCCGGTTGGCATTGCTACTCCTATGTGCTTTCCAGAGTGACAAACACCAGCGGCACCTTCTCCACGTCCGCCGGCTGCGGCACATGTGTTATCTCGGTTACCGCGTAGATGGCCAGACTATCGCCGGATGGCATGTGCACCCAGTCGCCTATCACAGGCGTTGACGCGAAGGTCCACATCGACGCTTCGTTTTCAATTTTAACAAGGCAACGGATCGCCACACAACCACTCCATGCTTTCCGCTAAGCATATAGGCGTTTCCGCCTATGCGGGCAAACCCGGATAGGCGCTTTCGCATATTTCAAATTTCAAACTGAGACACTACCTCATGTCACTAGCGCTTGACCGACCAGCCGCCTATATTGGGCTTGGCGGTCTGCGCTTCCCGGCAGGAGAACATTTTCCCCGGGGCCTTAACGATCCTTAGGGAGCTGTCCCTGGGAAGACCCGTGGGTTTTCTCATACGGCGCCCACCTACTTTGTAGGTTCCCGGGATCGCTCTCTCCACCGGTTGTGTGGATCGTCACTTACCTGTATCCGCCCAGTTTGGCGGATGATGTGGTAGAAAACGTCGCTCATGAAACGTCACCCAGATCCGACCTTTTCTATCGTCCGCGCATGACATCTCCCAAAGCCCTGAAAAAGCAGCTGCGCCTCGAGGCACTCGGCCGCCGCGATGCGCTCGATCCGCTGTGGCGGGTGGAGATCGCGCTTGAGATGGCCGAGACGGCGCGCGACCACCTCGCCATCGAGCCGGGTCAGATCGTTTCAGCTTTCTGGCCGATGCGATCGGAAGTCGACATCAGGCCGCTGATGTTCGCCTTGCGCGAGAAGGGGGCCAGGCTTTGCCTGCCGGCCATCCTCGACAAGACCACCATCGTCTTTCGCGAACTGGTGCGCGGCGCGCCGATGGTCGAGATGGGTTTTGGCACGGTCGGTCCGCATGCGGAGGCCGAGGTTCTCGATCCCGCGGTGATGCTGGTGCCGCTCGCGGCCTTCGACAGCCGCGGTCATCGCATCGGGTATGGCGCCGGCTATTACGACCGCGCCATCGCCAGGCTGATCGACAAGGGCCAGCCGCCACGACTGATCGGCATCGCCTTCGATTGCCAGGAGGTGGGTCTGGTGCCGGATGAGGCGCACGACGTCATCATCCCGGAAATACTCACCGAGAGCGGTTTGCGCCGCTTCGACATCGCTTAAAAGACCGCGATCCCGCTTAACGCGTTTCCAAGACGTGCCGGATAGAATTCCGGCAACACAGTCCGAGCCGATGGCGGCCATCATGTTTGTCTTCGCACGCTTCCTGCTGATGCCGTTCGTCCTCATCGCGGTAACGCTGTTCGCGATGGCATTGCACATTTCCGGAACGGCCCTGCACCACCAGTTCGCCTGGCATCAGACGGTTGCCACAGTGACGGATATCAGTTCCTACAGCGAAGCCCAGGGTAATGGCCTCACCGCGAAAGGCATCAACGTCGCTGTCACCTATGTCGCGAACGATGCACCGATGACGTGGTCCGGCAAGGGAAAGGACATCGGCCTCTACACGGCGTCCAAAGGCGACGCGGTGGAGTTGTATTACAACCCTGCCAATCCATCGATCCTCGATACCGCGGCGATGAAGGGCTGGCGCGGCGGGCTGTTGCTCCTGGCCGCTACTGGTGGGTTCACTGTTTTCTACGTCTGGTTCTTCTGGCTGCGCGGACGCGCCGCACCGCCGGCGTCACCGATGATGCCTTCGGCAGTTCGCGTCGCGGGCGCGAGCGCAAAGCCGTCTCAACAGCAGCGTGGTACTTTCGGCCGGCGTTAGCGCCAATCGCCCGGGTAGCGCTTGCCTAGCGTCCGTGCCTCTGGATAGAAGTGGGCATGAGACTTCTCTTCCTCGGCGACATGGTGGGCAAATCGGGACGTACGGCGGTGTGGGAACAACTGCCCAGCCTGATCTCGGATTTCAAACTCGACTTCGTCATCGTCAATGGCGAGAACGCCGCCGGCGGCTTCGGCATCACCGAAGACATTTTTCGCGACACCATCGCCGCCGGTGCGGATGTCGTCACCACCGGCAACCATGTCTGGGACCAGCGCGACGCACTGGTCTTCGCGCCGCGCGAGGAGCGCTTCTTGCGCCCGTCCAACTTCCCCAAGGGCACGCCGGGGCGCGGTTCCGGCGTCTATATCGCCAAAAACGGCGCGCGCGTGCTGGTCGCCAACATCATGGGCCGGGTGTTCATGCATCCCGAGCTCGACGATCCGTTCCAGGCCGGCGAGCGCGAGCTGGCCGCCTGTCCGCTGGGCGAGCAGGCCGATGCCGTGGTCATCGACTTCCATGCCGAAGCGACCTCGGAGAAAATGTGCTTCGCGCATTTCGTCGACGGCCGCGCCAGCCTCGTCATCGGCACCCATACGCACCAGCCGACGGCCGACCACCAGATCCTCAACGGCGGCACCGGCTACATGTCCGATGCCGGCATGTGCGGCGACTATGATTCCTCGCTCGGCATGGACAAGGAAGAGCCGCTCAACCGCTTCCTGTCGAAAGTGCCGAAAGGCCGCTTCGAGGCGGCGACCGGACCGGCGACATTGTGCGGCGTCGGCGTCACTATTTCCGACCGCACCGGCCTGACCGAGAAGATCGCGCCTTTTCGTCGCGGGCCGCGGCTCGAAGAAACCGCGCCATCCTTCTGGTCATGACATTGATATAGTCGAGTAAAGTACCTAACTGGCGACGAAACTGCTCTAGATCGTTAAAGAGGGGACGACCTCCATGCAGCTGATCGAGTTCTTTGCGCCGCATTTTCAATTTGTTTCCGATCCAACCGCGTGGGTCGCGTTGCTGACGCTGATCGTCCTCGAGGTCGTGCTCGGCATCGACAATCTGATCTTCATCTCGATCCTGACCAACAAATTGCCTGAGGCGCAGCGCGCCCGCGCCCGCCGTCTCGGCATCTCGGCGGCGCTGATCATGCGGCTGGTGCTGCTCGCAACCATCTCCATCATCGTGCAGCTGACGACGCCGGTGTTCACAGCGTTCGGCCATGGCTTTTCCTGGCGCGACCTGATCCTGATTGCCGGCGGCCTGTTCCTGGTCTGGAAGGCGACCAAGGAAATCCACCACACCGTCGATCCCGACGACCACAAGGATACGATGATGGGCGAGACGCTGCAGATCTCGCTTGCCGGCGCCATCTTCCAGATCCTGCTGCTCGATCTCGTCTTTTCGATCGATTCGATCATCACCGCCGTCGGCATGACCGACGAGATTGCCATCATGTACATCGCCGTGATCGTGGCGGTGAGCGTGATGATGCTGGCGGCCGGGCCGCTGGCCAATTTCATCGCCAAGAACCCGAGCATCGTCATGCTGGCGCTGGGCTTCCTGCTGATGATCGGCATGACGCTGATCGCCGACGGCATGGGCTATCATGTGCCGAAGGGCTACATCTACGCCGCGATGGGCTTTTCCGCCCTGGTCGAGGGCCTCAACATGCTGGCGCGGCGAAGGAAGAAATCCAGCGGTGGGCATTGAGGCTGGGCGATCGGGGCGATCCTAGCGCCCCGGCACGCCCTTCGGATAACGGTCGCCGATCAGGCCAAGCGACAGGCCCTGTTCCAGCCATGCCTTTGCGCCGGCAAGAACCAGTGCGAAGCCGTCGGTCGAGCCGACCGCCTGCTTGACCTGCTCGTCGGCGGTGCCGGCGAAGCCGAAATTGCTGACCTCAAGAAAGGTCGCACCGTCAGGCGTTTCGGCGCCGGGCATCTCCGTGAATGTCCAGACCACAGTGGTCGGCGGATCGCTCCATTGCATGACGATCTTCTTGTTCTCGACGATCTCGCTGACATTGACCATCGCCGAGGCCCCGTACATGCGCCACTCCCAGCGAACCTCTTTGCGGCTATCCAGCCGGCCGCTACTGTGGGTAAACCAGAATTTCGTGGTGATGGCCGGGTCGACGATCGCCTCGAAGACCTCGGCGACCGGCCGCCTGATCAGCATGCCGGCTTCGGCAGTCGGCGTTTTGTGAATTTCCATCGATGCTCCTTTATTGTCCGGTTTGCGCTCACCAGGCGTCAGGCTCGCGCACCATGTGAACGATGCTGGCCGGGTTGGCGATCCAGAAGCCGCGAAAGCCTTCGCCCAGGGGCTCGACCGCGTCGCAACGGACGACGCCGGCCTTGGCGAGATGATCCGCAATGGCTGCAGAATCGTCGGTGAAAAGCTCAAGCCAGACTTCGGCCTGGCTCAGCATCGGCCCCTCGTCGATCCACAGACGGTTTGGGCCAAGCTCGAAGCCGATGGCCGGCGTCTTGGCGGTGAATGGATTCAAGCCGACGACGTCGCGATAGAAGGCGATCGTCGCCTCGTACTGATGTGACGGGACTTTCATGGCGATGTTGATTCCACCTGTCATTTTCGCGGTCATTGCGGGCTCCGTTGCGCTGTTCATCTGTTTGTCTCGTTGGCCGGCTCGCCCCTCATCTCGCCGCGGTAGTAGCCGTCGCGCAGATTGATGCCGTATTCGACATAGGCCTTCATGCAGGCCAGCATCTGCGACCAGCCCTCGCAATTGAGGTAGGATTTCTGCAGGCCGACCACGCCTTCCGGCCAGCCGGATTCAGCAATGGTCACAAGGGTGCCGCCATCGTCCAGCGGCTCGAAGTTCATCTCGATGCGTGTCTTGTAGGCGGGCTTGCCTTCGGCATCGGTGGCATCCCAGCGCAGCACGATATGGCGGTCCTTGATCACCTCATCGACTTCGACGGGCACCTTGCCCCACCAGACCACCCCGGTGCCGGCCTTCAGCGGCGCGCTGGCGCCGCCGATGGTGGTGAAATAGCCACGACGGCGTCGAAGACTTCGGCGACCGGTTTGCCGATGCGCCCGGAAACTCTGAATCCAAGAGACATATCCACAGCTCCTTCCTTGATTGGCTCGACAATATGTTATAGAAACATAACATGTCAAGCCAAACCGCAGACGATCACGTTTTCAAGGCGTTGGCGCATCCGCGCCGTCGCGAATTGCTGGATCGGCTGAAGGATGCGCCGCAGACGACCGGCATGTTGTGCGAGGCGTTTCCCGACATCGATCGCTGCACCGTCATGCTGCATCTCAAGGTGCTGGAAGAAGCCGAACTGGTGGTGGCAAAGCGCCAAGGGCGAGAGCGCTGGAACCATCTCAACGCGCTGCCGATCAAGCACATCCACGACCGCTGGATCAGCCAGTATGCCGGCCATGCGCTCAGCATTATCGACCGGCTGAAGTCCGATCTGGAGGGCTGAACCGGCGCGGCTGGACGAATTGAGCCGATTTATCTATAAGCCGGCCATTCCGACAGAGAACGCCGTGCATCCATCGCGTTGCACCTTGGACGGCTCTGAAAATTTGAATTCGAGTACCCGGGAGGACGAGGTGAGACCACCTCGCTTCGGGATGCTCTAGCCGAAGACGACAGGGGTGCCATGGCCGGCCATTCACAGTTCAAGAACATCATGCACCGCAAGGGCCGGCAGGACGCGGTGCGGTCGAAAATGTTTTCCAAGCTGGCGCGCGAAATCACCGTCGCCGCCAAGAGCGGAACACCGGATCCGTCGATGAACCCGCGTTTGCGCCTGGCCATTCAGAACGCCAAGGCGGTGTCGATGCCGAAGGACAACATCCAGCGCGCCATCAACAAGGCATCGATGGGCGATGCCGAGAATTACGAAGCGGTGCGCTATGAAGGCTATGGGCCAGGCGGCGTGGCGCTGATCGTCGAGGCGCTGACCGACAACCGCAACCGCTCGGCCTCGAACGTGCGCGCCGCCTTCACCAAAGCCGGGGGTGCGCTTGGTGAAACCGGCTCGGTGTCGTTCATGTGGAACCGCGCCGGCGAGATTTACTATCCGGCCTCCGCCGGCAGCGCCGACAAGGTGATGGACGCGGCGATCGAGGCCGGCGCCGATGACGTCGAGTCCGACGAGGAAGGCCACACCATCTACTGTGCGTTCGAGAGTATGGGCGAAGTGTCTAAGGCGCTGGAAGCCTCGCTTGGCGAGGCCGAATCGGTGAAGCCGATCTGGCAGCCGCAGAACAATGTCCCGGTCGACGAAGAGCGGGCGCAATCGCTGATGAAACTGGTGGCAACGCTCGAGGACGATGACGACGTGCAGAGCGTCTACGCCAATTTCGAGGTCGACGACGAGACCATGGCCAAGCTCAGCGCGGCGTAGGTCCGTGCAATACAGTCGGATGCGAATATTGCTGTATGACGGCGGCCTGCCTATAGATTAGTCAGTTATCAGGGGGGGGCCGATGACCGACTATAAAGAGGCAAGTTTTGCCGATGCGGTGGCCTGGCCTCGCCGGCCCGGCATATGGCGACGGTTTCTCGCTGCACTCATCGACTACCTTGTAATCCTGATCGCCCTCTATTTGCTCGTAGGGGCTCTATTTCTGCTGACCAACGGTGGCGTAAAAGGCAGCTTTTGGCTGAACTGGAAACTATGCCAGGAGGGTACGGTTCACGGTGCCCCGACACTTGCCCGTTATGATTGGCAGGTGTGTAGAACATCAGTACTCGGTTTGCCGGTCGCCATATGGAGCGTGGGTACGGCGCCGGGCTCAAAGCCTGGAGAAACCTCCTCCATCTCGATCGATTTGGATTCGCAAGGGAATTTCAGGCCTGCAGCATTGGACCTGGGTTTCCTCGAGCTGATCGCTCTGGCGTCTTATCTCCTCATTATGGAGTTGAAGTCCGGCCAATCAATCGGCAAGCGGCTCACGGAGCTCACTGTACATGATGAGGACGACAGACATAGGGTCGGCCTGCCGGCGAGAAAGGCTGTTCGGCGGCAACTTATCAAGTTTCTCGGCGCATTACCGATCGTCCTGACGGGAAGCTGGTATGCTTTTCAGGCTTGGGGCACCGCTCCCGGTGGCGTGCAGGATTACTCCAGCCTGGAAATAGTGGTTGCATCCGCTGCCCTCGTTTTGGTGCTGATCTGGCCGGTCTGGATTGCGATATCCATAGCTCTGGGCGACGACCCGATACACGATCGATTCGCAAATACCACGGTGCGCATACAGGAGGCCCAGACATGAGTGTGCCGGAGAGGCCCCGCGTGGTCATCACCTATTGCACGCAGTGCCAGTGGCTGTTGCGGGCCGGCTGGATGGCGCAGGAACTGCTCTCCACCTTCGGCACGGATCTTGGTGAAGTGACGCTGGTGCCGGGCACAGGCGGCATCTTCACCGTTTCCTGCAACGATGTGCTGGTCTGGGACCGCAAGCGCGACGGCGGCTTTCCCGATGCCGCCAAGCTCAAGCAGCTGGTGCGCGACGTCATCGATCCGGGCCGCGATCTCGGTCATTCCGACCGCAAGGGTCACACGCAAAAGGACCCCGCTTGAGGCGAGGTCCTTGCGTTTGCGAAGTGTCATTTTTCAGAGCAATGCGAACATGAAGCAGGCCATCGACACGATGGCGGTGATGGTGCGGACGTGGTTCCACATCACCCATTGATTCAGATGGTTCGCCCACACGGCTGCGCCATTGGCGCTGGCCGGGTCGACGGCGGCGAGCGCATCGTTGAGCGGCACATTGAAGACCATGGTCACGATCGGGTTGCCGATCAAATAGATCACGGCGCCGGCAAGCAGCCAGTATGAGCCGGACTGGCGCCACCCCATGAGAACGGCGGCGATAAGCACCAGACAGAGCAGGCCGGTGCCGAACAGCGCCGTCATGAAGGTGGGCGTGATCACCGTGATGTTGATCGAATTCATCGCTGCGATGCCTTGGGGGACCGGCAGCCGGGCAAGCGCCGCCATGATAAAGTTGGAAAAGGCGAAGAACACGCCGCCGACGACGCCCGAGCCGATGGCGGCGATGATGGTGAGGGTGGGAAGAAGCTTGATCATCTCAGTTGCTCCAGATGCCGGTTGCAGCGGTTTCATTTGCGTAGGCGGAAAAGTCTTTCGGCGCGCGGCCGAGCACACGCTGGACGCCGTCGGTCAGCGTCTCGTTGCGGCCGTCAAGCACTTCGGTGAACAGCTCGTTGAGCAGCCAGGCGATTTCGGGCGGCAGTTCGTATGCCGCCGTCGCGGCGGTGAATTCGTCATGCGAGATCTTGATATAGCGGATGTCGCGGCCGGTCGCCTTGGCGATCTCGGCAACCGCGTCGGCGAAGCTTAGCAGCCGCGGCCCGGTCAACTCATAGAGCTGGCCGACATGACCCGGTTCGGTCAGCGCAACGAAGGCAGCATCGGCGATGTCGTCGACATCGACGAAGGGCTCGCCAACAGGGCCGACAGGCAAAGCCACTTCGCCTTGCCGCAAGGACTCGACGAGAAAACCTTCACTGAAATTCTGCGAAAACCAAGCGCAACGCAGGATGGTCCAGTCAGCGCCCGAGGCTTTGACCATCTCTTCGCGCGCTGGGCTTCGGTCTCGCCGCGGCCGGAGAGCAGCACCATGCGGGTGACGCCATTTGCCACCGCAAGCCTGGCGAAGGCGCCGACGGTCTCGGCGGCGCCCGGCACGGCGATGTCGGGATAGTAACTGATGTAGACGGCGCCCACGCCCTGCATGGCAGGCTCCCAGGTCGCCGGAACCTCCCAGTCGAAGCGAGGGCTGCCGGAACGCGAGCCGATGCGCACGGGAATGCCCTGTGAGGTCAGCCGCCCGGCGAGGCGACGGCCGGTCTTGCCAGTGCCACCGAGGATCAGGACTGGTTTGGTGTCGGTCATTGTGGTTTTCCTCTGTTTACAAATATGAGTAATCCTCACATTTGCAAAACGTGATAAACCCTCGTATTTTGGGAGTCAAGCCGTCTGTTGGCAGATTTTGTCGAGACCGGAGGCCGTCATGGAAGACACAGCAACGCCCGCATCTGCCCAGGAGCAGGTCGCATCGCCGCGACGGGCGCCCACCCAGCAGCGCAGCCGCGAGCGGGTCGAGCGCATGCTGGCCGCAGCCTCGGCGCTGATTGCCGAGCAAGGCAGCGACGCCATGCGCATGGGCGAGGTGGCGGAACGGGCCGCGGTGTCGATCGGCTCGCTCTACCAGTTCTTTCCCGACAAGCGGGCGATCGTCTGGGCGCTGGCCGAGCGCTACACCGCCGAAAGCCAGGCCTGCATCTCCTCGGCGCTCAAGGATGTCGTCGACGCCGAGGGCCTGCGGCAGGCGTTTTCGGAGCTGGTGGATATCTACTATCAGCTGTTCCTGGCCGAGCCGGTGATGCGCGACATCTGGTCGGGCACGCAGGCCGACAAGGCGCTGCGCCAGCTCGAACTCGCCGACAGCCGGGCAAATGCCGAATTCCTGACCATGGTGCTGAAGCGGCTGCATCCCGGCGCCGATCCGGTGGCGCTGGAGACCACAGCGTTTCTGGTCTGGCAGATGGGCGAGGCTGCCGTGCGGCTGGCGATCTCGGTCGACCGGCAGGAGGGCGACAGGCTGGTCGCCGCCTACAAGCGCATGGCGCTGCGGGAATTGGTGGACGGGTAGGCTCGCACCACTCTGGGAAGGGTCGCTTCGAAGCAGCAGGGTGGAGGCGTCGGACCGCACCCGACCCTTGGGCCGACCTCCCCACAAGCGGGCGGTATCGGCGCGTAAGCTTGAAGCGACTGACTTTGGCGGCAACAAAAAACCCGCCACAAAGGCGGGTTCTTGATTCAGCGATACAGGTAAACTTTAAAGGCCGAACCCTTCGAAGCGCTTCTTGAACTTCGACAGGCGGCCGCCGCGGTCGAGCAGGGTCTGCTGGCCGCCGGTCCAGGCCGGGTGCGTGGTCGGGTCGATATCGAGGTTCATCGTATCGCCTTCCTTGCCCCAGGTCGAACGGGTCGAGTATTCGGTGCCATCGGTCATGACGACCTTGATGGTGTGGTAGTCGGGATGGATATCGGCCTTCATTGTCGTGCTTCCTGGCTTGTGGCGCTACAGACTGGCCCGCGGCCTGCGTCGATGCGCCCCTTTTTAAAACTCGAAGCCGCAGCTATTGAAAAGCCACGGCTTCTAAAACGGTCGGCGAGCCTATACATCAGCCGGAATTGAATCACAAGGCCACGGCAGGCGCATATTGAACGCGCCCACCTGGAAGCGGCCAGAGGAAACGGTCATGGCGGACATCAGCGGCGAGCAAGACGGGCGCAGGCGCTCGCTCGGGCCGCTCAGGCGCCTGTATCCCTATATATTCCGCTACCGCAAACTGGTCATAGGCGCCCTCATTTCGCTCGCCATCGCCGCGGCGACGACGCTGGCGCTGCCGCTGGCCGTGCGGCGCATGATCGACCACGGTTTCAGTGCTTCCGGCACCGTCTTCATCGCCGAATATTTCGCCGCTTTGGTGGCGATGGCAGCCATTCTGGCGGCGGCGTCGGCCGGACGCTACTACTTCGTCATCACGCTCGGCGAGCGGGTCGTCGCCGACATCCGCAGCGACGTGTTTTCGCATGTCACGACGCTTTCGCCGTCCTTCTTCGACACCGCGCAATCGGGCGAGATCGTCTCGCGGCTTGCCGCCGACACCACGCAGGTGAAATCCGCGGTCGGCGCCACCGCCTCCGTGGCGTTGCGCAACGTCATCCTCGGCCTTGGCGCGGTGGCGATGATGGTCGTCACCAGCCCGAAACTGTCGGGCCTGGTGATCGCGGCCATTCCGCTCATCGTGCTGCCGCTGGTCGCGTTCGGCCGTTCGGTGAGGCGCCGGTCACGGCAGGCGCAGGACACGCTGGCGCAAGCGACCGCCTATGCCAGCGAGCAGATCGGCGCGGTGCGCACGCTGCAGGCGTTCACCAACGAGACGCTGGTCACCGGGCGGTTCTCGGCCGCGGTGGAAGCCGCCTTCCAGGCGGCGCGCTCGTCGATCTTCTCCCGCTCGCTGCTCACCTTCTTTGCCATCTTCATGATCTTTTCCTCGGTCGTGGCGGTGTTGTGGTTCGGCTCGCGTGACGTGCTTGCCGGCACGATGTCGCCCGGCACGCTCGGCCAGTTCCTGCTTTACTCCGTGTTTGCCGCAGGCGCGCTGGGCGCACTGTCGGAAGTCTGGGGCGAGCTTGCCCAGGCGGCGGGTGCGGCCGAAAGGCTGACCGAGATACTCGACGAGACGCCGGCGATTCAACCGCCGGCCAATCCGCTGCCGCTGCCCGCCAAGGCGACAGGCGCGATCAGTTTCGACGACGTCTCCTTCTCCTACCCGGCAAGGCCGGACCGTGCCGCCGTCCGCGGCTTGAGTTTTCAGGTCAAGCCCGGCGAGACGGTGGCGATCGTCGGCCCGTCGGGCGCCGGAAAGAGCACCGTCTTTTCGCTGATCCTGCGCTTCTACGATCCAGAAACCGGCCGCATCGCCATTGACGGCGTCGACGTGCGCGAAGCCGATCCGGCTGAAGTGCGGGAGCGCATTGCGATCGTGCCGCAGGACGTCACCATCTTTGCGGCAAGCGCGCGCGACAATATCGGCTTTGGCCGGCCGGGCGCGACGAATGCCGAGATCGAGGCCGCCGCCAGGGACGCGCTGGCCGACGAGTTCATCCTCAGGCTCGACAAGGGCTACGACAGCCAGGTCGGCGAGCGCGGTGTGACCTTGTCCGGCGGCCAGCGCCAGCGCGTGGCGATCGCCCGCGCCATCCTGCGCGACGCGCCGATCCTGCTGCTCGACGAGGCCACGTCGGCGCTCGACGCCGAAAGCGAAACGCTGGTGCAGACGGCGCTGGAACGGCTGATGCAGGGCCGCACCACCATCGTCATCGCCCACCGGCTGGCGACCGTGCTGAAGGCCGACCGCATCCTGGTCATGGATGGCGGCCGCATCGTCGAGGAAGGCACGCACCAGAGCCTGGTCGCCAAGGGCGGAATCTATGCAAGGCTGGCCAAGCTGCAGTTCGAAACCGGAGCAAGCGCCTTCAGGGGTGCCGCGGAGTAGCAACCCGCAATCAGGCGGGACCATACCGCTTGCGGAGATGCTCGGTGAAATGCGCGGCATTCAGTTTCTCGCCCGTGGCGCGCTCAAGCAGTTCGGGCGTCGACCAGCGCGATCCCTGCGACCAGATATTGTCGCGGCGCCAGTCATTGATGGCGGCGAAATTGCCCCTGGCGAGATCGCTGTCGGCTGAAGGATGGTCGCGCGTCAGCGCAGCCCATTGCTGCGCCGCCATCATGGCGCCCAGCGTATAGGACGGGAAATAGCCGAAGGCGGCGCCCGGCCAATGCACGTCCTGCATCGGTCCGTCGGCTGGGTTGTCGATGGTCGAAAGGCCAAGATACTCCCGCATCTTGGCGTCCCACGCCTCGGGCAGGTCGGCCGCCTGCAGCCGCCCCGAGACCAGCTCCTGCTCCAACTCGTAGCGCAGGATGACATGCAGCGGGTAGGTGACCTCGTCGGCGTCGACGCGGATCAGGCCGCGCTCGACCCGGTGCACATGCGGCAGGATGTCGTCCAGCGACCAGGCCTCGCCGAGATGCTTTTCCACCACCGGCAGCGCCCAGCGCCAGAATTCGGGGTTGCGGCCGATCTGCTTCTCGACGAACAGGCTCTGGCTTTCATGCACCGCCATGCCGCGCGCCTTGCCCAGCGGCCAGTGCGCCCACGCCTTCGGCAGGTTCTGCTCGTAGAGCGCGTGGCCGGTCTCGTGCAGCACGCCCATCAAAGCCGACAGGAAATCGGACGTTTTGTAGCGGGTGGTGATGCGCACGTCGCTCGGCACGCCGCCGCAGAAGGGATGGTGCGATACGGACAGAGAACCGTGGGTGAGGTCGAAGCCGACTGAAGCCATCATGGCGAGACCAAGCTCGCGCTGCCGGTCGATCGCATAGCTGCCGGAGAGCGGCTTCACGGGATGCCTGGCCAGGCGCGCTTCCTGCGCGGCCAGGGCTTCCGGCACGAAGCCCTTCAGGAATGTCTTCAGCTCGGTGAAGACCGGCGTGATGTCGGCGGCGCGGTTGCCAGGATCGTATTGCTCCATCAGCGCGTCGTAGGGATCGAGGCCGAGCGCGTCGGCGCGCAGGGCGGCTTCCTCGCGCACCAGCGCGATGACACCTTCGAGCGCCGGCAGGAAGCCTGCCCAGTCATTCTTGGCGCGCAGGTCGCGCCAGAGCTGCTCGGAGCGCATACGCGCTACCGTCTGGCGCTCGACGAATTCGACCGGCAGGCAGGTCAGGTTGGTGTATTGGCGACGCAGTTCGCGGACCGCCGCCTGCTGCTCCTCGTTGAGCGCCTCCTGTTCGGCGGCGGCGAGCCAGTCGGCGATCTCCGGCGCCGTTGCCCTGATATGCAGCATCCCGGCCAGGGACGACATGGCTTCGGCGCGCTTCTCGCCGCCGCCGACAGCCATGTGAGTCGCCTCGTCGGCGCCGAGGATAGCGAGCGCATGTTCCAGCGCTTCGAGCTTGTGGCCGAGATCATCGAGCTTCTGAAAAGACATGACAGGTTCCGCGTTTTGGACCGCGGGAAAAGATATCAACGCGCCAGGATTGGCAACCCTCAAAGGTGGCTATGCAGCTTGCGCCGGTGAGCTGGTGCGTGGAATGCTGGCTGGCGGTGGAACACCGCCATGGAGGGGAGACTAAGATGATCGGCAATATCCTGGTCGGGCTGGTGGCCCTGATCCACCTCTTTATCGTCTATCTGGAGATGGTGGCGTGGGACACACCGCGCGGGCACAGGGCGTTCAACCTCAAGCCGGACTTCGCCAGCGCATCGAAGGTGCTCGCCGCCAATCAGGGGCTCTACAACGGCTTCTTGCCGCCGGGCTGATCTGGGGCCTCTATCTCGGCGCGGCGGGATTCCAGATCAAGGTGTTCTTCCTGCTTTGCATCGCCGTCGCCGGCCTCTATGGCGCGGCGACTGCCAGCCGGAAGATCCTCTATATTCAGACCGTGCCGGCGGTGCTGGCCCTCGCTGCGCTGTGGCTGGGCTGGTGACAAAAAAGACGCCCTCGGAGCCAGATCCGGGGGCGTCAGACAGTCCCTTCCTCATTCCTGGAGATATCAGAGCGGATCTCAGCCGTTCGGATAATTTCCGCCGTCGGAGCCATCACCGATCATGAAGCCGCTGCCGGTGTCGGACATCAGCCTCTGATCGACATTGTCGAGGCGGCGCAGCAGATCGTGATATTGCGCGGCCGGGATCCGGCCATGGTCCGAAGCGGCGACCCGTTCGGCGGCCTGGCCGATATGCGCAGCACGCAGATGCAGCCACTGCGCTTCCGAGGTCGAGATGCCCTTCGTCTCGCGCGCATCCGTGATGCCCTGTTCGACGCCCCGCACCTGCTCGATCAGGCCGGTCACGCGGGGACCGGTCATGTCGGTCTGGTCGCTGGCGTCGAGGGCGCCCTTGTGATGTCCGGCGGCATAGGCGCCGGCGAGTGGAACAGTGATCAGAAGTGTCGTGAGGGTTGCGGTCCTGAGAGTCTTCAAAGAGCGCATGATGTGCGTCTCCTCCTGCTATGGAAGGGGCAAGCGCTTTCGCTCCGCCTTCCGGAAGCGGGCCGTCCGGTTCCGTCGCGTCGCGATGGGAGGCATCGCCGGCGGTTCTCGGCCCTGCGCGTCAAAGTAGGAGCCCGGAAACGCGAAGTGTAATTAAAGAAAGATAATGTTTTCAGGCCTTGCCGACCTGGCGTTGCGCCCTAGAGTTGAGCCGGCAAACAATTTCGCGTGACTGAAAATCACCGTTCGGTGAGCTTCAGTTCAATGCGTCGGTTCTTGTTGCGGGCGTCTTCGGTGTCGGCGGGGTCGAGCGGCTGGAATTCGCCGAAGCCGGCCGCAACCAGCCGGTTGGCGGGCACGCCGTTCTCGATCAGGAACTTGACCACCGAGGTCGAACGCGCCGTCGACAATTCCCAATTGTCGCGATAGCGGCCGGCGCCGGACAGCGGCTTGTTGTCGGTGTGGCCGTCGACGCGCAGCACCCAGTTGATCTCGGGCGGGATTTCCTTTTGCAACTCGATGATGGCATCGGCGAGCTTCTTCATCTCGACTTTGCCGGCATCGTTGATCACTTCCGACCCGGTCGGGAACAGAACTTCCGACTGGAAGACGAAGCGGTCGCCGACGATGCGGATGTTCTCGCGGTCGGCGAGGATTTCGCGCAGGCGGCCGAAGAAGTCGGAGCGATAGCGGTTCAGCTCCTGCACGCGCTGCGCCAGCGCGACGTTGAGCCGACGGCCGAGATCGGCGATCTTGGTGTTGGAATCGCGGTCGCGCGTTTCGGACACATTGAGGGCGTCCTCGAGCGCGCCGATCTGCTTGCGCAGTGCTGCGATCTGCTGGTTCAGGATCTCGACCTGGCTCAGCGCCTGCTGGCTGATCTGGCGCTGGCTGTCGAGTTCGCCGCCGAGTTCCGCGGCGCGCTGGGTGGCGGCGTCGCCGGCGCCGGCACCTTGTGCCAGCAGCTGCTCGAGCCGGCTCTTCTCAGCTTCGGCGGCCGACAGCGACGCCTGCAGATTGGCCAGCGAATCGTCCTTGTCCTGCGCGCTCGAGCGCTCCAGCGCCAGCAACTGCGTCAGTTCGTTGATCTGCGAGTTGAGGCGCGTGAGCGCCGTATCCTTGCCGGAGAGTTCGCGTCCGAGCAGGAACTGCGCCAGCACGAAAACGGTGAGCAGGAACATGATGGCGAGCAGCAGCGTCGACAGCGCGTCGACGAAGCCCGGCCAATAGTCGATCCGGCGATCGGTGCGCCGGCCCCTGGCGAGAGCCATGCTAGTGGACCCCGGGTTTCTTCAGCGCGTCGGCGATCTTTTCCAGCGTGTTGCGCATCGCCTTCTGCTCGTCCGATTGGGCCTCGACCCAGTCGCGCATGATCTGCTGCTCGGAGCGCATGTTCTTGACCAGTCCGGAAATGCCGTCGGCGAGATTGGCCATGGCGGTGGCGACGCGCGGATTGGAGCCGCCGCCGCTTTCCTGCATGCTGCGCAGCCGTTCCGACAGGACCCGGATCTCGTCGGAGGATTCAGTCTTGGCCGGGTCGGCGACGGCGATGTCGGAGGAGAGATCGGTGACCGAGGACAGCCAGTTTTCAAGCTCGGTATAGAAGCGGGTCTGCGCGCGGCCGGCCTGCAGGTCGAGGAAGCCTAGCACCAGCGACCCGGAAAGGCCGAACAGCGAGGACGAAAAGGCCGTACCCATGCCGGCCAGCGGCGCCGACAGCCCCTGCTTCAGCGAATCGAGCACCGCGGCGGCGTCGCCAGTGCCGGGATCGAGCGATTCGATGGTTTCGCGGATCGAGCCGATGGTGTTGAGCAGGCCCCAGAAGGTGCCGAGCAGACCGAGGAACACCAGCAGGCCGACGAGATAGCGCGAGGTGTCGCGGCTTTCGTCGAGGCGGGTGGCGATCGAATCCAGCATGGTGCGCATCGAAGACGTCGAGAAGGCCACCGTCGAGGAGCGGCCGATCATCGCCTTCATCGGCGCCAGCAGCACCGGCTCGGTGGTTTCGGAACCGGCGCGGAAGGAATTGACCCAGCGCACTTCGCGAAACAGTCGTCCGACCTGGGCGAAGGCAAGCAGGATGCCGACCACAAGGACGCCGACGATCAGGCCGTTGAGGCCGGGATTGCTCCCGAAAGCGGTCGAGATCTGGCGGGTGAGGATGGCGGCGATGAAGGCGACGATGACCAGGAAGATGACCATGGTCAGGAGGAAGACCTGCGGGCTCGACAGTTTGTGCGGATCGTACATCAGGACATCAGAACGCCTGCCCACGCCGAAGGATCTGAGAAAAGCCATCCGTGCCCCGTTTCCGATGCTCTATTTGCCTTGACGCAATTCCGAACGGGAAGCCGCTCATACTTCCCTGGAACCGCTCCATTGCCGCCGATCACGTAATTCGCGACTCTAAACGGAATTGTGACCAAATTGAATGGCGCTTGGCAATATTGCCCGACTGTCGGGCCGCACCACGCCGTTCAGAGGCGGTTGACGACTAGGCAGTCGACCATGGCGGCAAGATGCAGCCCGGCGCCGGTGACGAGCCGTGCCAGAGGGCATTGTGAAAGCGCAGGCGTTTCCAGGCGAAGAAGATGACGCCGCAGGAGTACACGATGCCGCCGGCGACAATCAGCGCGATCGAAGTCGTCGGCAACGTCGCCACCAGCGGCTTGACCAGGACGACGCCGCTCCAGCCGATGGCGAGATAGAAGACAATGGCCAGACGATCGAAGCGGCCGGGCAGGAACACTTTCATGGCAATGCCGGTCAAAGCAGCGGTCCAGACAAGCACAATCATCGGCAGCGCCAGCGGCGAGCCGTCGAGCTGGGCCAGAAAGGGCGTGTAGGTCGCGGCGATCAGGAGGTAGATCGCCGCATGATCGAAGCGCCGCAAGATCCACTTCGCCGGCGACGTCACCGGCCACAGATTGTAGGTCAGCGAAATCGACAGCACAGTCAGCAGCGACACCACAAAGAAGGCTGCGGCGATGTATTCGCCGGGACCGGCATGGAAGGCGGCCAGCGCCAGCAACGCCGAGCCGGCTGCTATCGCCAGCACGATGCCGACCGCATGGACGATGCCATCGGCGATCATCTCCGCACGCGAGTAGTGCCAACGCCTGACAAAAGGGATTTCAATTGGCTGGTCTGGCTGCGCTTCTCGCGAGGATAGTGAAGGTATGCTCGTCATAAAAGATCCTGCGTCACCCTTATCTGGGCGGCCGCCGGGCAGTATTTCAAGCTTTGATTGCGGTTTTGCGACTGCGGCGCTTCAGCGCGCCGCGCCGGCATGCCAAGTGATCAGCGCGCCGAAAGCGGCTTCTTCACCGCCTTGAGCAGCGCGCGCTGGATGACCTCGTTGCCGGCGACGAGCGAACCCGCCTCGAGCATATCCTGGCCTCCATCCATGTCGGAGACGAAGCCACCGGCCTCGCGGATCAGCAGCAGGCCGGCGGCAATGTCCCAGGCCGAAAGGCCGGTTTCCCAAAAGCCGTCCATGCGGCCGGCGGCGACATAAGCGAGATCGAGCGCGGCGGAACCCAGGCGGCGCACGCCCGAGACCTCGGCCATCACATTGCGCAACTCGACGAGGAAATTGCCGTGCTGGCCGCGGCCGAGATGCGGCACGCCGCAGCCGATGACGCAGTCGGTGAGCTTGCTGCGGCCGGCAACGCGCAGCCGGCGATCGTTCATGAAGGCGCCGCCGCCGCGCTCGGCGGTGTAGAGCTCATCCATTGCCGGATTGTAGATGACGGCGGCGACCAACTGGCCTTGGCGCTCCAGAGCGATCGAGATGGAAAAGATCGGAATGCCGTGCAGGAAATTGGTGGTGCCGTCGAGCGGGTCGACGATCCAGCGGTGCTGGTCGTCGTCGCCTTCGACCAGGCCGCGCTCTTCCATCAGGAAGGCATAGCCCGGCCGTGCCTTCGACAGTTCGGCAAACAGAATGTCCTCGGCCTTGCGGTCGGCTTGGCTGACATAGTCGCCCGGTCCCTTCATCGACACCTGCAGGTTCTGCACCTCGCCGAAGTCGCGCGACAGCGAGCGGCCGGCCTTCATGGCGGCCTGGACCATGACATTGAGAAGTGCGGAGCGTGCCATCGTATCTGTTCCTGCCTACGCGTCAGTCTGCGCGGCGCATGTAGGTGAGTTCGTTGGTGTCGACGACGATGCGTTCGCCGGCGCCGATGAATGGCGGCACCAGCACGCGGATGCCGTTTTCCAGCACCGCCGGCTTGTACGAGGACGCGGCCGTCTGGCCCTTCACGACCGGGTCGGCCTCGGTGATGGTCAGCGTCACCTGGTCGGGCAGCGAAATGCCGATCGGCCTGTCCTCATAGAGCTGGACCGTCACCATCATGCCGTCCTGCAGGAAGGCGGCGCGGTCGCCGACGAAATCCTTCGCCAGCTCGAGCTGCTCGTAGCTCTGCGTGTCCATGAACACCAGTGCGTCGTCCTGGGCGTAGAGGAAGGAAAAATCCTTCAGGTCGAGCCGGATCTGCTCGACCGTCTCGGCCGAGCGGAAGCGCTCGTTGAGCTTGGTGCCGTTGATCAGGTTCTTCAGTTCGACCTGGTTGTAGGCACCGCCCTTGCCGGGCTTGACGGTGTTGGTCCTGACCGCCACCCAAAGGCCGCCATCGTGCTCGATGACATAGCCGGGACGGATTTCGTTGCCATTGATCTTGGCCATGATGAGATTGATCCGGGATGCTACCAACGGCTTGGCCGTTGGTATGGGGATGGTCGCTGGACAAGCGATTTCGGGCCCCCAAGACCACAAATCGGCAGGAGAGGCAAGGGATGCCAGATCGCCCGACAAGGGCTGGTAGCCTCAAACCTGGGCTGCAATGACTTTGCCGACGGCCTCGACTATGGCATCCGCGGCCTCAGTCAGCCGGTTGAGATGAGGCGAACGAAGTGCGGCGACCTGCAAGGAAAGGTCGACATCTTCCGTGTTGACCAGCATGAGGCCGTCGGGAAGTCCGCGCCTTGCAAGACGCAACGGCACTAGCCCAAGGCCGTGCCCCCGACGGACCCATTCCATCTGCAAGGCCGGATCCTGTATCTCCGCCGCGATCTCGAAACAACGCCTTCCGCCGACCAGAACCGACATGAGTTTCTGGCGCGCGTCGCAAGGGGCCGGACTAAGCACCCACGGCATGGGTGTCCGGCCACCGTCTTCCGGATCGGGGACGGTGGACGCAGCTATGACGCCAAGACGTTCAGTGCCAAGCGCTTCCGGGCCTGGCTTATCCGACGATCGCAGAACAATCGTCACATCGAGCTCGCCGCGTTCGAATTGATCGATCAGTTCGGCGCTCCAGCCGGTCTTGAGCCGTAGCGACACTTTCGGGAACGCCGCCGCGGCGTTGGCGATGGCCCCGGCGATGTCGCGGTCCGAGAGGCCATGGGCGAGACCCAGGCGGAACAGTCCTTCCGGCTCGGTCTTTCCGGCGAAGGATTTCAGCGCTTCTACGGAAGCGATGATATCGCGTCCGCGCGCCAGCACTTCCAGCCCCGTCGGCGTCAGTCGCGGCGGCTTTTGCCGGCGGTCGAGCAGCGTCGTGCCAAGCATGTCCTCCAGCCGCTGGATTTGCCGGGTCACAGCCGGCTGCGTCAGCGGCAGGCGCCGGGCGACCTTCTGGATCGAGCCCTCCTCGGCAAACAGGGCGAGCGTGCGCAATTCCTCAAGCATAGCTAGAACCATGTCTCGTAAGCATAATCATTGTAAACATTATGAATTTGAAATCCATCGCCTGGCAGCAATTTTCCTTTCAAACGAAAGGACGACGACAATGAAGGCAATCGAACTGCAGAAGCCGGGCGGCATCGACAATCTCAAGATGGTCGAACGACCAATGCCGGAGCCCGGCCGTCAGGAGATGATCGTCCGCGTCAAGGCGACGGCGCTCAACTATCGCGATGTCGAGATCGCGCGCGGCAGCTATCACACGACATTCCCCTTGCCGCTGGTGCCGCTTTCCGACGGCGTCGGCGAGGTCGTCGCGCTTGGCCCCGAGGTCAGCCGCTTCAAGGTTGGCGACCGGGTCTGCGGCACGTTCTGGCAGCGATGGGTCGGCGGCAGCTTCGCCATGGCCGAACCTTCCTACCAGCGCGGCGGCCCGATCGACGGTTTGCTGAGCGAATTCGCCCGGCTGGACGAACAGGCGGCTGTCATCGCGCCGGCGCATCTCAGCGACGTAGAGGCGGCGACATTGCCTTGCGCCGCCGTCACTGCCTGGCATGCGTTGTTCACCGAGGGCAAGCTCAAGCCAGGCGAAACCGTGCTCAGCCTCGGCACCGGCGGCGTGTCGCTGTTTGCCGTGCAGTTCGCAAGGGCGGCCGCAGCGCGCGTCATTGTTACGTCGAGCAGCGATGAGAAGCTTGCCTGGGCGAAGGGGCTTGGCGCGCATGATGGCGTCAACTACCGCGACAACCCAGACTGGTCGTCGGCCGTGCTGGCGCTGACCGATGGCCGCGGCGCCGATCACATCATCGAAGTCGGTGGGCCACAAAGTTTCGCGCAGTCGCTCAAGGCGTCGGCGCGCGGCGCCCAGATCAACGTCATCGGCTATCTCGGCGGCAGCGAAGGGGTGATCAATCCGCTCGACATCTTCCGCCGCCAGGTGAAAGCACGCGGCATACCGGTCGGCTCGCGCGAGTCCTTCGAAGCGATGAACCGGGCGCTCGCCGTCAATCGGCTGCGGCCGGTGATCGACCGGGTCTTCCCATGGGCAGAGGCAGCGCAGGCCCTTCGCCATCTCGAACACGGCTCTCCCTTCGGCAAGGTTGTGCTGGATCATACACAGTGACGTTGCGTGTCAGGGCAGGCGGTTGGCCTTCTGCAAGGCTTGCTTTGTCTGATCGTCGGTCAGCCCTTGCAGGAAATCGTCCATCTCCGGATCGATAAGGCCGGCGCGGCGGGCGACCACATACCAGGCCCCGGCCAGGATCAGGTCGGGGTCGGTTCCGATGCCGCCCATATAGAGCTTTGCCAACCGGTTCTGGGCAGCGACATTGCCGCCTTCAGCTGCCTGCTTCATCCAGTTGAAGCCGGATTTCAGGTCGCGAACACCGCCCCGGCCCTCGATCATCCAGGCGGCAAGATCGATCTGCGCGGTGTCGTAGTTCTGCCTGGCAGCCTGTGCCAGCAAGCTGCGGGCCTTTCCATCGTCGCGGGTCTTGCCGCCGACGCCATTGGCATAGACCTGCGCCATCGCATACTGGGCGTCGGCAAGCCCTGTCGCCGCGGCACGCTCATAATAAGGCACAGCCCTGGCGATGCCGGCATCGCCAGGATCCTGCTGCACGAGCAATTGCGCGAAGTTGAACTGCGCCAGCCGGTTGCCGGCCTCGGCGGCGGCCT
Source organism: Mesorhizobium sp. M1078 (assembly GCF_040318615.1). Lineage (NCBI taxonomy): Bacteria > Pseudomonadati > Pseudomonadota > Alphaproteobacteria > Hyphomicrobiales > Phyllobacteriaceae > Mesorhizobium > Mesorhizobium sp. M1078. The sequence continues at coordinate 65,210 of NZ_JAMYMP010000008.1, read as the reverse complement.
GCATCAGCGCATAGGCTCCCTTCTCGTCCTTCTTGACGTAGCGGCCGTCGAGCAGCATCAGCGCATACTGGAACTGCGATTCAGGAATCCCCTGCTCGGCGGCCTGCGCATACCATTTGGCGGCTTCCGCTGGGTTGAGCGGCACGCCCAACCCGCGCGACAGGATCTCGGCCACCAGCGTTTGCGCCGCCGGGTCGCCATTCTTGGCCCGCACCAACGCCAGATTGTAGGCCGTCTTGTAAAGGCCGCGCTGGAAAGCGCCATAGGCGGGGTCCGCCGGCTTGGCGCCGAAACGTTCGGGGTTGATCGCGTCGGCCGACGGCAGCGGCGCGGTTGTCGCCGGCTGCGGCAGCGGGGTGTCGATCGGCTTGTCGATATGGACGCCGGAATCCGTGGCACCGGCTTTTGGGGCACCCGCATCGGGGGCGACCGCATCCGGCACGCTGAGGGCGGGCGCGCTGGTGTCCGGCCTCGGCTGCGGCAGCGGAACGGTCTCCGCCGCGATCGCTGCCCCACTCATCAAGGCCGCAACGAGAACCGCCAGAGGAAGTCCAGGTCGGCGCACGTCAGCCCTCGAAGCGCGGCGCGGTTTCGTCGAGCAGCGCATTGGCGGCAGCAATCGCCGCCTTCGGATCGGCGCCTTCGGCAAAAACGGCGCTGGACAGCGCCACGAACTCGGCGCCAGTGGCGGCCACCGCTTCTACCGAAGCGATGGCGGAACCGGCCATAACGACGCAAGGGATCTCGATCACGTCCGCCCACCATTGCCCAAGCGACAGGTTGCGCGGGTGCGGCTCGGGCTTGTTGTCGTAGCCGAAGCGGCCGAAGAAGATGTAGTCGGGCCTGGTTTCGCCGAGTTCCAGCGCGTCGTCGCGCGTCTTGGCGCCACCGGCGCCGACCATCATCTTGCCCTGGAAGTGTTCGATGGTCTCAGCGAGCGCGTCCTTGGAAACCTCGACATGAATGCCGTCGGCCTGGACACGGCCGGCAATGCGGGTATCGCCGGCGATGATGACGGCGATGCCGGCCGCTTGCGCGGCCGGTACGATCTGTTCTGCAAAAGCCTGGAAGGCAGCCTCGTCCATGCCGTTTTCAGGCAGGATCAGCGAAGCGATATCACCGCCGTCGAAGGCAGCCGCAATGCGGCGCGCCGGAGCGTCCTTGGGTGCGATCAGCACGATGCGGCAGCGGTTGGGGGGTGTTGCGTCGTTCATTGGCTTTCGATCCCGGGTTTCGCCTATGCCGGGCGAAGATGGTTGCATTGCGGCATAGAACAAAGCGCCCGCCTTGAACAGGCGGGCGGGGATCGATGCGATGGCTTTGGTTTACGATCGCCGGCGAGCCGACGCTCTGCGGCTCATTTGACGGCTTGCGGGCTTTCGGCCGGCGATTTGGCCCTCCACAAAGTCCAGCCGAGATTCATGCCGGCGGCGGCGATCAGGATGGCGGCGGCGCCGACGAGCTGGGCCGGATGCAGCCGGTGGCCGAAGGCCATGACATCGACCAGGATCGCAACGACAGGATAGATGAAGGACAGCGACCCCTGCAGATGCGTCGGCAGCTTCTGGATGGCGGCGTACATCAATATGTACACCAGGCCGGTGTGAACGACGCCAAGCGTGGCCAGAATGGTCCAGCTCCAGGCGTCGGCGGGCAAATGCGAGAGGTTGGCGAAGGGCGCCAGCATGACGACGCCGACGCAGACCTGGATCAGCGCGATCAGATGCGGCGGGGTGCCCTTGAGCTTCTTGGCGACGATTGCCGCGACAGCCCAGAAGAAGGCCGCTCCGAGCGCCATGACGATGCCGATGACATAATCTGTGCCGGTTATGCCGGAACCGACACCCGCATCGGGCCCTGTCTGCACGATCAGCAGCATGCCGGCGAAGGCGATGCCGAGCCAGGTCAGCTTGGCCAAGGTCAGCCGCTCGCCGAAGAACAGCGCGCCGAAGCCGACCAGCATGAAGGGCTGCGTGTTGTAGACCGCCGTGGCAATCGAGATCGAGGCGCGGGAGAAGGCGCTGAACAGCAACAGCCAGTTGATGACAATGGCCGCGCCGCCAAGAGCGGCGATGGCAACAATGCGCAGCGTCAGCCTGCCGCGCAGCAGCCCGAGTGCCGCGCAGGTGATCAGCAGCGCCACCGCGCCGAAGGCGCAGCGCCAGAACACCACGTCCATAACGGGCTGGCCCGACATGACGACAAACCAGCCGATCGTGCCGACGATCGTCATCGCCGCCGTCATCTCGATCGTGCCGCGTACCGTGTTGTCCATGACAATACCTCTATCTGTTGAGGCCATAATCTCATGCCGTCTTGAGGGTTTATATGCCCTATGAAAGGTGATAAGGGGGCAACACCTTATTTAATAAGGCGCGCGCTGCCCTTTTGCGAGGAGATGAAAATGCTGGACGAGTTGGACAGAAAGCTTCTCGACATCCTGATCCTGGATTCGCGGACTTCGTTGAAGGATCTGGCGCAGCAGGTCGGGCTGTCGTCGCCGAGCGTCTCGGAACGGCTGCGGCGGCTCGAGGAACGCGGCGTCATCCGCGCCTTCACCATCGAGATCGACCCGGAGGCGCTGGGGTTTCCGCTGCAGGCGATCGTGCGGGTGCGGCCACTGCCGGGCAAGCTGCATATCGTCCAGTAGCTGATCGAGGAGATCCCGGAATTCGGCGAATGCGACAAGGTCACTGGCGACGACTGTTTCGTGGCCCGGCTCTACGTGCGCTCCATCGGCGAGCTCGACAAGCTTCTCGACCGCATCGCCGACAAGGCGGAGACCAGCACCGCCATCATCAAGGCGCAGCCGATCCGGCGCCGTCCGCCGCCACTGAATTAAGCTCCAGCTTGTAGCCGATGTGGCTGGCCTTGAAGCCGAGCCGGTCATAGAAGCGATGCGCGTCCTGGCGGCTCTTGTTGGTGGTCAGCTGGACAATCTTGCAGCCGCGTTCACGGCACTGTTCGACCGCCCATTCCAGCAGACGCTGTCCCAGCCGTTCGCTGCGGCGGTCTGCGACGACGCGCACAGCCTCGATCTGGCCGCGCAAGGCGCCCTGCAGCGGCAGCCCGGCGAGATAGCTGATCTGCAACGTGCCGATGACGCGGCCGCTATCCGTCATCACGGCAAGAAACTGGCTGGGGTCGGCGTCGATGGCGGCAAAGGCGTCGCGATAGGCCTTGGCGAGTGGCTCGGTCGCATCCTCGCGGCTGCGGCCAAGCGGATCGTCGGCGAGCATGGCTACGATGGCAGGCAGGTCGGCCGCTTCGGCGCGGCGGATGTGGGGTTCGCTCATTGTCAAAAACCTGGGGTCAAAAACCTGGGGTCAAAACCTGGGGCCAAAACCTGGGGTCAAAACCTGATGCATCGGACGGCGCCCTTATGCATCGGCGGCGATCTTGCCGTAAATCCGGAACCGTCGCTTTACGCACAGTTGATCGACACGGCCGGCATTTTCCCGGTCGCGGCGCAAGGGTTTCTGGGCTATTGCAGGGCAACCGTCTTCCCTCCAGCTTTTCCAGTTCATGTCAGGTCTGCTCCCCGATCCGTGGTTTTATGCCGCCGCCATTCCGGCGGTGATACTTGTCGGGCTGTCGAAAGGCGGCTTCGGCGGCGCTGTCGGCTTCGTTGGCGTGCCTTTGATGGCGCTGGCCATGCCGCCGGTGCAGGCGGCGGCCATCCTGCTGCCGATCCTGTGCCTGATGGACATCGTTTCGGTGTGGACGTGGTGGGGCGTCTACGACAGAAAGATGCTGGTCGACATGATGCCGGGCGCGGTGATCGGCATTGGGCTCGGCTGGCTGACGGCAGCGCTCGTAACCGAAGAGATGGTGCGGCTGATCGTCGGCGCTGTCGCGCTGATCTTCGTGCTGCGCTGGCTCTATCTCCAGTTCCGCCACGGTTCCGACCATGCGGCGGCGCCCAACCGCATCGCCGCCGCCTTCTGGGGCACCGTCGCCGGCTTCACCAGCTTCGTCGCCCATGTCGGCGGGCCCCCCTTCCAGGTCTATGCGCTGCCGATCCGGCTCGATCCGAAGGTGCTGTCGGGGACATCGGCGATCTTCTTTGCCGCCACCAACGCGCTGAAGCTGATCCCCTACTTCGCGCTTGGCCAGTTCGACACCGCCAACCTGACGGCGTCGGCCGTGCTGATGCCGCTGGCGCCGCTGGCCACCATCGCCGGCGCCTGGCTGGTGCGGCGCATGCGGCCGGAGATTTTTTATCCCTTCACCTACGCGACCGTGGCCGTGGTCGCGGTCAAGCTGCTTTGGGACGGGATCGCCGGCCTGCTCTAAATCCCGCTCAGGCGGCTGCCGGTTTGGTTCGCGGGGCGCTCGCAAAGGTCAGCGATGCACCACCCATGACCACGACCGCCATTGCGCCGAGAGTGGCGATGTCGTGCGCGGTCGGCTTCAGCACCATGTCGGCGACGACGGCGATCATGATGACGAAATCGAACTTGACGATCCGTATCATGCGGCGCCCAAACGCTATGGCAGCCGGGGTCATGCCGTCCGCGGCAAGCATTGTGGCAAGCTTTTCGAACGAAGGCTTCAGCACGAGGATACCGGTCAGAAACGCGGCGGCGTAGCCGCAAAGGCCGATGACGACCCAAAGGTCGGAGAAGCCGGTCCATAGCGAAGTCAGCACCAGGCCAGAAGCCAGGGTCGCGATAGACGCCGGCACGAACAGACGCAAGCCGAGTTTGTCCGTCGTTCTCAGCATGACCATCAGCGTCTCGTCGTCGCCGGCGCGATCGGCGAGTATCGAAACCAGCAGCATGGCGAAACCGCCGCCGAGCCAGAGGATCGCTGCCATGACATGCAGGAATTTGAAGAGAGAATACCAGTCCATTGCCGCTCCTTGTGCATCGTTCCGAAGGTAAACGCTGCTTTCGCGCGTCTGCTTCCGAAGGAGGGCGGATTATCTCCGTACATGTATCCAGAAGATGCCGCGTGGGTGCCGGCTTGTTGCGGTGGCGCCGTCGCCGGATTTTACCGCCAGCCCGCACAATACCCGGCATTTGCCGGATAGACGCCGTGTCGGCATTGGCTGGTTCGCGGCATGATCCTGAAACCTGCGGGGACTAAGCCGCTCGCGACCGACGCTCCATTTTGGCCGCGCGCGGTCGGACCAAGTCTGCAACAACCAACGAGGGTATCCCATGCAAGGCGTAGCACGAAATTTCTTCACCCTGGCCGTCATCTATTCCCTGTGCGGCATGGCGCTCGGCCTGCATATGGCGATCTCCAATGACCATGGGCAGATGCCGACCACGCGCACACCATGGTGGCGGGCTGGCTGATGTCGGCGGTGTTTGCCTTCTTCTACCACCTGTTTCCAGCGGTCGGGCAAAAGACGATTGCCGTCGTGCATTTCTGGCTGACGGCAATCTGCGGCATCGCACTGATGATTGGGCTTTACTTTGAACTTGCCGGCCATCCGGAGATCGAGCCGGTGCTGGCTTCCTCCTCGATGGGGTTTTATGCGGCAATGCTGCTGTTCGCCTTCATTTCCTTGCCGGCTGTGTGGAAGAAGGCATGAACAAGCCGACGATCAGGCTTAGGGCACCGTTGTGCTGATACGGCACAGAAGGGCAGCGGTCGATCAAGAAATATCCGCGCCGTTAAGGGTTCATTAAGCTTTACAGGTGTTTACTATGTCCATCCAGTGATCTGGATTCTTACCGAGTGGTTGGAGCCACTTCGTTTGACGCCTCCCTGTTAAACTCCTGAGAGCCGCCTTATCCGCGGCTCTTTTTTTGTCTGCTTCTGGTCCGCTTGGCGCCCCTGCGCAGGCGTTAACCGTTTGTTAAACATGTGCTTGCCTTCGCCGGCGGCGAAGCGCATTTTCAAGCTTCAGTCATCTAGGGTGCCGGCGTGACGGCGAGAAGCCGAATCAGCCGACGGGGCAGTGCAGGGGCGTATCGATGAACGAGCCTTCGAAGGGCATCGCGAAAACCATCAAGCTGGCGGAACGCCGGGTTTTCTCCCAATCCTTCAAACCGCTCTACCAGGAAGGCATGGGCCTGGTCGAACAGGCAGCCGAGTATCTTGACGGCAAGGGCCGGGCCGAGGCCAAGAAGCTGTCCAGGCTGGCGGCGACGCTCTATGCTGCCGAATCGATGCGGCTGACCACAAGGCTGATGCAAGTCGCCTCCTGGCTGCTTTTGCAGCGGGCGGCAAATTCCGGCGAGATGACCCGCGACCAGGTCGCTTCGGAAAAATCCAAGGTGCGTCTCGACACCGCCTCGGCGCATGACGAAGCGGTCGGCTGGGGCGAACTGCCGAAGGATTTCCTCGACCTCGTCACCCGCTCGCTGCGCCTGCAGGCGCTGGTGCGCCGCATGGACGAAGAGATCTATGGCGGCGCGTTTGCCGAGACGCCTGCCGCCGCCCGCCGCGCCAATCCGGTTTCCGACCAGATCACGCTGCTGAACACGGCTTTCGCTCGAGGTTAAACGCCTCCGTTTCCGGTTTGTTCACATTTCGCTGACATCGCTGTGCGCCGGAGGTAGACTTCGCGCATGAGGGAAGCGATTCGCATTATCGGTATCGATCCGGGGCTGAGGCGCACCGGCTGGGGCATCGTCGAGAGCCTCGGCAACTCGCTGCGCTTTATCAGCTCCGGCACTGTACGCTCCGACGACAAGGCGGCGCTGGCGACACGGCTCTGCCAATTGCATGACGGGCTGGCCGAGATCCTGCATGCGGCCATGCCCCAGGAAGCGGCCGTCGAGCAAACCTTCGTCAACAAGGATGCGGTGGCGACACTGAAGCTCGGCCAGGCGCGCGGCATAGCCATGCTGGTGCCGGCGCGCGCCGGCCTTGTTGTGGCCGAATATGCCCCCAATGCCGTCAAAAAGGCGGTGATCGGCGTTGGCCATGGCGACAAGAAGCAGATCCACATGATGGTAAAGGTGCTGTTGCCGAAAGCCGTTTTCGACACCGAACATGCCGCAGACGCGTTGGCTATCGCCATCTGCCACGCGCATCACCGGCAAAGCGTCGCCTACAGGATGGCGCTGGCATGAGGGATCACGCATGATCGGCAAATTGAAAGGCACGCTGGACGAGATCGAGGAGGATTTCTGCCTCGTCGATGTGCACGGCGTCGGCTATGTCGCCTATTGCTCGGCGCGCACGCTGGCCGCGCTGCCTTCGCCCGGCGAGGCGGTGGTGCTGTTCATCGAGACCTATGTGCGCGAGGACATGATCCGGCTCTACGGTTTCCAGTCGGTGCTTGAGCGCGAATGGTTCCGGCTGTTGATGAGCAATGTGCAAGGCGTCGGCGCCAAGGTGGCGCTGGCCATCCTGTCGACGCTGGCGCCGGCAGACCTCGCCAATGCGATCGCGCTGCGCGACATCGCCATGGTCAGCCGCGCGCCCGGCGTCGGCAAGAAGGTGGCCGAGCGCATCGTCACCGAGTTGAAGAACAAGGCGCCGGCCTATGCCGGAACCGCCTCCGGCACCATCGGCCTTAAGCAGGAGCTCGGCGAAGGCGTGGCGCCGGCGCCGATCACCGACGCCGTCTCGGCGCTGGTCAATCTCGGCTATTCGCGCGACACCGCAGCCAATGCTGTCGCGGCGGCGCTGAAGACGGCCGGCGAGGACGCCGATGCCTCGAAGCTCATTCGTTTCGGGCTGAAGGAACTGGCGCGGTGAGTGATTGCTTGTCCGGTCCTTTGCCCTGTGCGAGGAAGGCCGCATGAGCCTTTCACCCCGCCTCATTGCCCCGGAAAAGCGCGGCGAGGATGCTGAGCAGACCTTGCGGCCGCAGACGCTCGCCGATTTCGTCGGCCAGGCCGCGGTGCGGGCCAACCTCAAAGTCTTCATCGAGGCCGCCAAGGGCCGCAGCGAGGCGCTTGACCATGTGCTGTTCGTCGGGCCGCCGGGGCTTGGCAAGACAACGCTGGCGCAGATCATGGCGCGCGAGCTCGGCGTCAATTTCCGCTCGACCTCCGGTCCGGTGATCGCCAAGGCCGGCGATCTCGCCGCACTTCTCACCAATCTCGAAGACCGCGATGTGCTGTTCATCGATGAGATCCACCGGCTCAATCCGGCAGTCGAGGAGATCCTTTACCCGGCGATGGAGGATTTCCAGCTCGACCTGATCATCGGCGAAGGTCCGGCGGCACGCTCGGTCAAGATCGATCTTGCCCGCTTCACGCTCGTCGCCGCCACCACCAGGCTCGGCCTTTTGACCAACCCGCTGCGCGACCGTTTCGGCATTCCGGTGCGGCTCAATTTCTATTCTGTCGAGGAACTGGAGCAGATCGTGCGGCGCGGCGCCCGCATCCTGCAAATGCCGCTTGGCGACGATGGCGCGCTGGAGATCGCACGTCGCGCCCGCGGCACGCCGCGCATCGCCGGCCGGCTGCTGCGCCGCGTGCGCGATTTCGCCTCCGTCGCCGGCGACGGCCACGTCGACAAGCAGATTGCCGACGAAGCTCTCACCCGGCTCGAGGTCGACGCGCTCGGCCTCGACGCACTCGACCGCCGCTATCTCTCGATGATCGCGCGCAATTTCGGTGGTGGGCCGGTCGGCATCGAAACCATCGCCGCCGGCCTCTCCGAGCCGCGCGACGCCATCGAGGACATTATCGAGCCCTATCTGATCCAGCAGGGTTTCATCCAACGCACGCCACGCGGCCGCGTGCTGACCGCCAACGCCTGGCGCCATCTCGGCCTCGACGCGCCAAAGGATCTGGCACAGCAGCAGATCAACCTGTTCCAGGAAGAGTAACGGACATTTGTTCTTCGGAACGGATTTCTGTGCAGAATCTCCTCAAACCTGCCAGCGTGAAGGCGCATTCCTCGATTGTATCGGGCGTCGCAATGTCGGCGCGAACTGCTCCGATCAAGGTCGGAGCCAGAAAAGTGATCACCAGACGCGGGTTCCTGAAATTCGCCGGAGGTTCGTTCCTCTCGCTGGCTTCGCTCAGTGCCTATGCGGTCGGCATCGAGCCGATGCTGTTGACGCATGTGAAGCGCTACCAGCTGACGCCGCCGTATTGGCCTGCAGATCTCAAGCTGCGCGTCGTAGCACTTGCCGATATTCACGCCTGCCGTCCCTGGATGACGCCTGAGCGGATCGCTTCGCTCGTCGAAGATGCGAACGTGCTGAAGCCCGATCTGATCGTACTGCTCGGCGACTATTTCTCAGGCATGTCCCTGGTGACGAACCGGGTGGAGGCCCATGAATGGGCGCCGGCCTTGTCAGGACTGAAGGCGCCGCTTGGTGTGCTGTCGATCCTCGGCAATCACGACTGGTGGCACGATCCTTTCGCGCAGCAGGCCGGAGCGGGGACTGTGGCGCGCAAGGCATTGGAGGAATCCGGCATCTCGGTTCTGGAGAACGACGCCGTGCGCCTGCAAAAGGATGGATACGGCTTCTGGATCGCCGGGCTCGCCGACCAGCTGGCACTGTTACCGAACAAGGCCGCAGGCCGCGACAGATTTGAAGGCCTGGACGATCTCGACGGCACGCTGGCCAAGATCACCGACCAGGCACCGATCATCCTGCTTGCGCATGAGCCTGACATTTTCCCGAAAGTGCCGTGGCGGGTTTCGCTGACGCTGTCGGGCCACACACATGGCGGGCAGGTCAGGCTGTTCGGCTATTCACCGGTGGTGCCGTCCCGCTTCGGCAACCGCTTTGCCTATGGCCATGTCGTCGAGAATGACCGCAATTTGATCGTGTCAGGCGGACTCGGCTTCAGCATCGCGCCGGTGCGCTTTGGCATGCGGCCGGAGATCCTGCAGATCGACCTCGGTTAGGGCATGCCGGTATTCAGGTGATGCCGGCCTGCAAATGAGGTGTTCCTGCGCTTCCGGTAGTCACGGACCAAAGTCCGCTCCGTTCCGGTTTTCGGACCCCTCATTTTCGACTCGGCCTGACCTGAATCTCGACATGCCCTAGGGCTAATGGAGCGAGCGGATCGCATCCATCACGGCGGGTTCGGCCTTTTCGCCGTTGAAAGCGTCGACGATGCCGAAGGCGCCGCCAAAACTCCACACCGACCATGAGAAGCCATGCGCCTCGGCGCGCGCGATCATGTCCTTGACATAGGCCGCGCGGTATTTGGGCGGCATCACATAGGGATTGCCATATTCCTGGCGGATCATGCCGAACTCGCCCAGCGTGATGTTTTCCGGCTTGATGGCGTTGGCCTTCGCCCAGGCCTCGACCTTTTCGAACGGCGCATCCATGACGCCGAGCAGCTTTTCGTCCGTGTCCATGCTGGCGACTTGTTCATCGAGATAGGCGAGCAGGCCGTTCCGTCTGGTCCGTGGCGCCTCGGCTTTTATCTTGGCGCGGATCGCATCCAGCGTCGCATCGAGCTCGGCGCGCGGCACCGCGGTCAGCGGATAGGGCAGGCCGGTAACATAGAGAATGAAATCGCCGGCCCAGGTCGCGCCCTGATGCGTCAGCAGGAACGGGTCGTAGGAGTGGAAGGTCCAGATGATGTTGTCGTCGGGGATCGACTTTGGGTCGATCCTGACCAGCGAAGCCGCACTGGAATAACAGGCGCCGGTCAGGATCAGCGTCAGCCTGGTGGCCGAGGCGCGCGCGGCCGCGAACAGCTTTTGCTGACGCTCCGGCCACAGGCTGGTGCCCTCGCTGTCGCAGTCGACGATAGGCTCGTTCATCGGCTCGAAAGCGACCTGCGCCGGGTCCTCAGTGGCAAGCGTGCGCGCCATTTTGCGGACGACCTCGACATAGGCCTCGAAGGTTGCGGGATCGTCCATCACCTGGCCCATGCCGATCTCGCGGCCGCCGCCGGCCGGGATCAGGTGCATGTCGACGATCACTTTCAGACCGGCCCGGTTGATCATGCGCGCCGAGTCTCGCACGCTGGCATAGAGGTCGTCGCGCAGCGCCAGCGTCTGGTCCGACATAAACGGCGAGGGGTCGACCGGCATGCGCAGAAAGTCGAAACCGGCGGCCTTCAGCGCCTTGAGGTCACCCTCGTCGAGGAACTTGCGCCATTCCGGATAGGGCAGGATGGCTTGTCGGTCGTTCCATTTGTCTTCCCCGACCCAGGTCGTCCACTGGTCGAGGTTGAGGCCGCGCTTCATCGAAAAGGTCGCGGCCTGACCGGGAAGCGCAGACGCCGCCAGCACCAGCAGCGCTGCCATCAAGGTCTTGATCATCGCCGTCAACAGTGCCATCCGGTTTGCTGCGCTGGTGATTTTGGCAAGACAGGTGCCCCGCCGGGGGCAAAAAGGAAAGCGCGATGGACGATCATGGTGAATCGGCGGCGCTTGCTGCCGGGCTTTCCGGAGCCTTGACGGAATTCGGCCATCGGCTGATGGCGCGAGTCTATTATGCCGACACCGATTTTTCCGGCGTCGTCTACCATGCGCGCTATCTCGAATTCTTCGAGCGCGGGCGCTCGGACTATCTCAGGCTGGCGGGCGTCCACCACACAGAACTTCACGAAGGCAAGCACGGCGAACGGATCGTCTGGGTGGTGCGGCGCATGGAGATCGACTTCCGCTCGCCTGCCCGCATGGACGACATCCTGACCATCGACACATCAACGCAGGATATTTCCGGCGCCCGCATCGTCATGGCGCAGCAATTGAAACGCGGGACAGAGGTTCTGGTCGAAGCAAAGGTCGAGGCGGCGATCATTGGCGAGAACGGCCGGCCGAAGCGCTTTCCGAAAGAATGGATCGCGGCCTTTCTACCAGGAGCAAGCTGATATCCAGGCCTGCCGGCCGGCAACGGGCGGCCAATCGGCAGCGCATTCGATTGTGGATGGATGGTCCGCGTCGTCCCTTGGCGCGGCAATGCGCCGCGCCATATTTCCTAACCCATCCTTAACCATAACGGTTCATGAAGAGATCGGTGAAGATTGGAAGAATCCGCGCGCCTTCCTTTCACCAATATTTGCCCTGAAAAGGCCGCCAACGGTGCATTTTGGGGTTAATCCGGAAGCCAAGCGCGAACGGACCACAAGGGATGCCCATGGGCCAGCCGCCAGCGATGCCCGGAAAATCTTAAGGACTGAAGCATGGAAACTACCGCACTCGCCGATCCGGCAGCGCAATTGTCGATTTGGGCGCTGTTCACACAGGCCAGCTGGGTGGTCAAGCTGGTCATGATCGGTCTGCTCTGCGCCTCGGTCTGGACCTGGGCGATCATCGTCGACAAGCTGGTCAGCTATGCCCGCATGCGTCTGTCGCTCAATCGCTTCGAACAGGTGTTCTGGTCGGGGCAGTCGCTGGAAGAGCTCTATCGCACGCTTGCCGACCGCAAGACCACGGGCATGGGTGCGATCTTCGTCGCCGCCATGCGCGAATGGAAGAAGAGCTTCGAGAAGGGGGCCAAATCGCCGCTCGGCCTGCAGACCCGCATCGACAAGGCGATGGACCTGGCGTTGACGCGCGAGATGGAGAAGCTGGAGGGCCGTCTCGGCTTTCTCGCCACCACCGGTTCGGCTGCACCCTTCATCGGCCTGTTCGGCACCGTCATCGGCATCATGACCTCGTTCCAGGCGATTGCCGGTTCGAAGAACACCAGTCTCGCGGTTGTTGCACCCGGCATTGCCGAAGCGCTGCTGGCGACGGCCATCGGTCTTCTCGCCGCCATACCGGCGGTTATCGCCTACAACAAGCTGTCATCCGACGCGAACAAGATCGCGGTGCGGATGGAAGGGTTCTCGGATGAGTTCTCCGCCATACTCTCGCGCCAAATCGATGAAAAAGTAGCGCCTAAGGGCTGAGGTAAGAAGATGGGTATGTCGGTTGGCATGGCAGGACGCGGCGGGCGCGGACACAGGCGGCGCGGCCGCCACCATGCATTGATGTCGGAAATCAACGTCACGCCGATGGTCGACGTGATGCTGGTGCTCTTGATTATCTTCATGGTCGCCGCACCTATGTTGACGGTCGGAGTGCCGGTCGACCTGCCGGAGACGAAGGCCAAGGCTATGAACGCCGACACCCAGCCGATCACCGTTTCGATCGACGCGGCCGGCAAGATTTTCCTGCAGGAGACCGAAATCCCAAGGGAAGAGCTGGTCGCCAAACTGCAGGCGATTTCCAAGACCGGCTACGAAGAGCGCATCTTCATCCGCGGCGACAAGGCGACTAACTATGGCGCCGCGATGGAGGTCATGGCCCTCATCCAGGCCGCCGGCTACAAGAATATCGGCCTGATTTCACTGCAGCAACAGGATCAGTAGACGCACGATGAAGACCGGCCTCACCACATCGGTGATACTGCATACGGTGGCACTGGCTTTCGGCCTGTTCACCCTGTCGGCGCCGGCCGCGCTGCCGTCCACGGATGTCGAGTCGATAGCGGTCGACATCGTTCCCATGGAAGCCATTGCGCAGACGCTGCAGGGCGACAAGAAGGCGGTAATGCACGAAAAGCCGGCGCCGATGCCGACCAAGCGTCCCGACATCGTGCCAGATGCACAGAAAATCGGCGAGAACAGCGTTGATACCGACAAGCCGGTGACGGACGATCCCAAGCCGAAGCCGGTGGAGAAAACAGCGACGGCTGCTCCGGCGCCGACGCCGACCGAAAAGCCGAAGACCGAGGACACGCCGAAGCCAAAGGAAGCGCCGAAGCCGACACCTGCGACGGAGGTGGCGCCGGAGCCGCAGCCGAAGGAAGAGGTCAAGCCCGAGCCGGTGAAGCAGGTTGAACCGAAGCCGACCCCGGTGAAGGAGCCTGCACCAACACCGCAGCCGGACACGACCGCCGCCATAGAGCCGAAGCCACGCGTGAAGCCCGATGCGGTCGCCGAAGCCATATCGGATCAGCAGCCTCTGGAAGAAGCGCAGCTTCCGACTTCCGCTCCTGCTCCCGAAGCACGGCCGAAGCCGCAGCCGGCGCAGGCCGAAAGCGCGAAGGCTCCGGACCGCAAGGACACCGACAAGCCGGTCAAGGAAGCCTCGTCGAAGCCGAAGTCGGATGACAAGCAGTTCAATGAGGCTGACATCAAGGCTTTGCTCGACAAGCAGAAGCCATCCGGCGGCGGCGCCAAGCGCTCGACCCAGCAGGCATCGCTAGGCGGCGACAAGGATCAAGGCCAGAAGCTGTCGAAGTCCGAGCAAGGGGCATTGGAAGAACAGCTCGGTGGCTGCTGGACCCTCCCGGTTGGGCTTGAGGGTTCTGAGGATTTCACCGTGGTGATCCGTTTCAGCCTGGATGCCTCCGGCAAGCTGGAGGGCCGTCCGACCGTCGAGAAGTCCAGCGGCAACCCCCAATTCGACAGCAGCGCGGTTCGCGCTGTGCAGAAATGCGATGTCGCCGGCCTGCAGGTGCCCGCCGGAAAGCATGACATTTGGTCCGACGTTCGCGTCAACTTCGATCCCAGAGCGATGCTTGGCCTGTAGCCTGAGCACCCAGAAATCAGCAAGAGAAGCGAGAAGACATGAAATCCATCCTCAAGCCGCTCCTGATGGTCGCCGCGATGGCGATGGGCATGAACGCCGTCGTCACCTTGCCTGCTCGAGCAACCCTCGAGCTCAACGTCAACAAAGGCAATGTCGAACCGATGCCGATCGCCATCCCAGATTTCCAGGGAGGGCTCGGCGCGCAGATTTCCGAGATCGTCACCGCCGACCTGAAGCGCTCCGGTCTCTTCGCACCGATAGACAAGAACGCCTTCATCGAGAAGATCGCCAATCCGGATGCGCAGCCCCGTTTCGACGACTGGAAGGTGATCAATGCGCAGGCGCTGGTCACCGGCAGCGTGAGCAAGGAGGCGGACGGCCGAATCCGCGCCCAGTACCGACTATGGGATATTTTTGGCAACCAGCAGATAGCCGGGGAGCAGTTTTTCGCCAACGACGCAAATCAACGCCGTGTCGCCCACATCATCGCCGATGCGATCTATGAGAAGCTCACCGGCGAGAAGGGCTATTTCGACACACGCGTCGTCTTCATCGACGAATCCGGCGCCAAGAATGCGCGCAAGAAGCGGCTCGCCATCATGGACCAGGACGGCGCCAATGTGCGCTATCTCTCCGATGGCCGCTCGATCGTGCTGACGCCGCGTTTCTCGCCGAATCGGCAGGAAATCACTTACATGTCGTATGAAAGCGGCCAGCCGCGGGTCTATCTGCTGCAGATCGAGACCGGACAGCGCGAACTGGTCGGCAACTTTCCCGGCATGACCTTTGCGCCGCGCTTCTCGCCCGACGGCCAGAAGGTGATCATGAGCCTGCTGCGCGATGACGGCAATTCCAACATCTTCGCCATGGACCTGCGCAGCCGCTCGACCACCCGGCTGACCAACTCGACCGCCATCGACACCTCGCCCTCTTATTCGCCCGACGGCAGCAAGGTGGTATTCACTTCCGATCGTGGCGGCCGTGCGCAGATTTATGTGATGGGCGCCGACGGCTCGGGCCAGACCCGCATTTCGTTCGGCGACGGCGTCTATTCGACGCCGGTGTGGTCGCCGCGCGGCGACCTCGTCGCCTTCACCAAGCAGACCGGCGGCGAATTCCAGATCGGCGTCATGAAGACCGACGGTTCGGGCGAGCGCATCCTCTCCTCGGGCTTCCAGCAGGAGGGACCGACCTGGGCGCCCAACGGCCGCGTGCTGATGTTCTTCCGCGACTCCGCCGGCGGCCCAAAACTGGTTTCCGTCGATCTCACCGGCCGCAACGAACAGTCGATCCCGACCGCGAATTTCGCGTCGGATCCCGCCTGGTCGCCGCTGCTGGAGTAGGTTCGGCCGAATTGCCACACCTGCTAAAAAGGGGCCCGTTTGGCCCCTTTTCCATTCATTAGTCGCGTTTCGGCCGCATTTCCGCCTAGGGTCCGCGCCAACTGTGACCGTGGATTTGAAGGTCGTGGACGGACGATCGAAACCAAACATTAACCGTATTTCTTGAATGCCGGTTAACCCAAACGTGGTTACTGGGTGATCAACGAAATCACTCGAAATACGATCACTCGAATACGAAGGAGAGGCGGCATGGGCCGTATCGCAGCACTTACCAGAAACCCGGCGATGATCGCCCTGATCGCAATGCTCGCCATCACCGGTTGCGCCTCGAAGAAAACCCCGAACAGCGCTGAAGAGCTCGGCCTCAACGGCGCGGGTGCGGCAACGCCCGGCTCGGCGCAGGACTTCACAGTCAACATTGGCGACCGCATCTTCTTCGACACGGACTCGACCGCGATCCGCGCCGATGCGCAGACGACGCTGTCGCGGCAGGCACAGTGGCTCAACCAGTACAAGCAGTACGCCATCGTCGTCGAAGGCCATGCTGACGAACGCGGCACACGTGAATACAATCTGGCTCTCGGCGCCCGCCGCGCCGCCGCCACTCGCGACTTCCTGGTCGCCAGGGGCGTCTCGGCGAGCCGATTGAAGACGATTTCCTACGGCAAGGAACGTCCGGTCGCGGTCTGCGACGACATCTCCTGCTGGTCGCAGAATCGCCGCGCGGTCACCACGCTCTCCGGCGCCGGCTCCTGATAGGCAAGACGGCGGCGCCTTAGTCGCATAATTGCAACACTTCCATGCGAAAGGCGGCCTTGTGGCCGCCTTTTTCAGTTTCGGTCCCGGAAACAAACCCGGAAACAAAATTTGGCCGAAGTCTCGCCTCCTGCTAAGAGCCGAGGGCGTCGTGCCGGTCCCACTGTGATCGGAAGGCGCGAACAGGCTCACGATATTCACGGCGAGAGGCACATGCATTTCAGATCGGTCTTGAGCGGCACGCTTGCGCTGCTGCTCGTATCAGGCTTCGCGGCTTCTGCGAGCGGCACCGGACAACCCGCGGATAGCGGCTTTTCCTTCCATCTGCCGACGCTCGGCATTTTCGGCAAGAAGGAGAAGCCGGAGCAGCAACAGATCGCGCAGCAGCAGGACGGCACCGCCGCCGCGGGGCTGGAAGATCAGCTCCGGCAGATGAACGGCAAGCTCGAGGAACTCAACTTCCAGATCCTGCAGATGCAGGAGCAGATGCGCAAGCAGCAGGAAGACAACGAGTTCCGCTTCCAGCAGTTGGAAGGCGGCTCCAGCGGGCAGCCGCCGGCCCAGAAGAAATCGGAGGCCGCGCCGCAGGACGGTGGCGCGGGCACCGGCGTCGCCGAGGCCCCGGCAGACCAGGCGCCGGCCGGTGCCGGCGCGCAGTCGGATGGCGGCCAGAGCGTCGGCGAGGTCATCGTCGAATCGCAGACCGGCGATCCCGGCAAGGTGATCAACGGCACGCCGCCCAAGACCTTCGGCACCATTACCGTCGACAAGAACGGCAATGTAATCGACGCCGGCGGCAACACGCAGGCAGCGGCGCCGGCGGAAGGTGCGGCTCCCGCCGCCGAGGCGCCGGCTGCCGGGGCTAAGACCGGCAAGTCGGACGGCACGGTGGTGGCGGCGCTGCCTGCCACCAACAACCCGGAAGAGATCTACCGCAACTCCTACCAGTTCATCCTGTCGGGCGACTACAGCACCGCCGAGCAGGGTTTTCGCGACCACATCGCCCGGTTCCCGAAGGACGCCAAGGCGGCGGACGCGCATTACTGGCTTGGCGAATCGCTGCTTGGCCAGCAGAAGTATCATGACGCTGCCGAGGTTTTCCTCTCCGCCAGCAAGGACTATCCGAAGGCCAAGAAGGCGCCTGACATGCTCCTGAAGCTTGGCGTGTCGCTGGTCGGCCTCAAGCAGAAGGATGTCGCCTGCGCCACCTTCGGCGAGATCGGCAAGCGCTATCCCGATATTTCGGCCGCGCTCAAGGAACGCGTCAAGCAGGAGAGGGCGCTGGCGGCGTGCTAGTCTTTGCCGTGTTGTCCCAGAACCGGGACCACTTTTGCGCGACATGCATTGATGCTCGATACCGAGCCTGACCTTTCGAATTTTTCGCAGATCGACTTTACCAACGGCGCGCTTGCGGCCGTGTCCGGCGGCAGCGACTCGACCGCCCTCCTTCTTCTCCTCAAGGCTCACCTCGACCGCAGCGCCCCGACAGCCCGGCTGCTGGCGGTGACGATCGACCACGGCCTGCGTCCGGAAGCAGCAGCCGAAGCGCGCAGCGTGGCAAAGCTTTGTGCCGAGCGCGGCATTGCGCACCGGACGCTCAACTGGTACGGCGCCAAGCCGTCGGCCGGCCTGCCCGCGGCGGCGCGCGAGGCGCGCTACCGGTTGCTGGCCGAGGCAGCGCAGGCGCAAGGCATTGGTGTGATCGTAACCGGCCACACCGCCGACGACCAGGCCGAGACCGTCCTGATGCGAGCCGCGCGGAATGACGGGCGAGAGCTTGCAGGCCGAGGTCTCGCCGGCATGGCGCCTGTCACCCTCTATGACTGGCGGATCTGGATCGCGCGGCCGCTGCTCGGCGCTCGGCGCGCGGCGTTGCGCGCCTTCCTGCAGCGCGAACATGTCGGCTGGGTCGAGGATCCGACCAACATCGACACGAATTTCGAACGCCCGCGCATCCGCGCCGTGCTCGGCGAAGACCGGAGCGGGCAGCGTTTTGCCGAAGCGATCGGCCTGGCCAGGCGGGCCGCCGGCGAGCGCGAACAACTCGGTCGCCGCGCCGCCGCCCTGATCGGTGAATTTGCCAGCCGGCCGGCGAGGGGTCTCATCCGTCTCGATCCCGGTCTTGCCGAAGCTGACGACACGCGAGCCTCGGTCTATGCGCTGCGTGTCCTGCTGGCGGCGACGGGCGGCACCGCCTTGTTGCCGGACCAGGCGCGCGGCGAAGCGCTGTTCGAGCAAATGCGGGCCGGTCGGCTTTGCGCCACATTGTCGCGGGCGGTCGTCGATATCAGGCGAAACGGCATCTTCCTGCGCCGTGAATCGCGCGACCTGCCGCGTTCCGCGTCGATAGCTGGCACTCTGCTTTGGGACGGTCGCCGGCGGATCACGCCAGACATCGAAGCCGGGGCGGTCACATTGGGCGACAGTCCGGGTGCATGGTTGATCGCGCCGCTTGGCGCCGCTGCCGCCGCCAGAACGCCGATTGCCGGGGATGGCGCGCCGCCAAGCCTTGTGCGCGCCGCCCTGGCTGCGGAACCGGCGCTATGGCGCGGCGGCGAATGCCTTGGTTTTGCAGGGGATGTAGCGGCGGCGGCGGCAATCGCCGTCAGTCCCGCCGTTGCGCCCTTTGCCCGTTTTCTGCCGTGCTTCGATCTGGTGTTGGCGCAGGCCGTGGCCGAGTTGATCGGCGCACCGCCTGTCCCGGCTTGCCCTTTGGCCGCCACAGTGCCGGTTGATCATGGCGCGAAAGCTTAACCCAGACGTGCTGTTATGCTTGGCAAGGGGGGGCGCTCTCCCTATGTTAGGCGCAAGTTTCCTCTCATGACGCGTGTCCCAGCGGGCACCAACGGGACAATTGATGAATCCGAATTATCGCAATCTCGCGCTCTGGGCGATCATAGCGGTCCTGCTCATTGCTCTCTTCAATCTGTTCCAGACGCCGCAGACTCGCGGGGCCTCGACCGACGTTCCCTATTCGCAGTTCCTGCAAGAGGTCGCGGCCGGCCGGGTCAAGACGGTGGTCATCGCCGGCGCCCGCATCACGGGCACCTACGCCGACAACGCCAATGGCTTCCAGACCTATTCGCCTGGCGATCCGCAGCTGGTCTCGCGGCTGCAGGACAAGAACGTCACCATCAATGCGCGGCCTGAGTCGGACGGTTCCAACTCGCTGTTCAGCTATCTGATCTCCTACCTGCCGATGATCCTGATCCTTGGCGTGTGGATATTCTTCATGCGCCAGATGCAGTCCGGCTCCGGCCGCGCCATGGGTTTCGGCAAGTCGAAGGCCAAGCTTCTCACTGAGGCGCATGGCCGCGTCACCTTCCAGGATGTCGCCGGCGTCGACGAGGCCAAGGAAGATCTGGAAGAGATCGTCGAGTTCCTGCGCGATCCGCAGAAGTTCCAGCGCCTCGGCGGCAAGATCCCGCGCGGCGTGCTTCTGGTCGGCCCTCCCGGCACCGGCAAGACGCTGCTTGCGCGCTCGGTCGCCGGCGAGGCCAATGTGCCGTTCTTTACCATTTCGGGCTCCGACTTCGTCGAGATGTTCGTCGGCGTCGGCGCAAGCCGTGTCCGCGACATGTTCGACCAAGCCAAGAAGAATGCTCCCTGCATCATCTTCATTGATGAAATCGACGCGGTCGGCCGCCATCGCGGCGCCGGCCTCGGCGGCGGCAATGACGAGCGCGAACAGACGCTGAACCAGCTTCTGGTCGAGATGGACGGCTTCGAGTCCAACGAGAGCATCATCCTGATCGCCGCCACCAACCGGCCCGACGTGCTCGATCCGGCGCTGCTTCGTCCGGGTCGCTTTGACCGCCAGGTGGTGGTGCCGAACCCCGACATCGTCGGCCGAGAGAAGATCCTCAAGGTGCATGTGCGCAACGTGCCGCTGGCACCGAATGTCGACCTCAAGGTGATCGCACGCGGCACGCCGGGCTTCTCGGGCGCCGACCTGATGAACCTTGTCAATGAATCCGCTCTGATGGCGGCGCGCCGCAATAAGCGCCTTGTCACCATGGCCGAGTTCGAGGACGCCAAGGACAAGATCATGATGGGCGCCGAGCGCCGCTCGTCGGCCATGACCCAGGCCGAAAAGGAACTCACGGCCTATCACGAGGCCGGCCACGCCATCCTGGCGCTCAACGTGCCGTCGGCCGATCCGCTGCACAAGGCGACCATCATCCCGCGCGGCCGCGCGCTCGGCATGGTCATGCAACTGCCAGAAGGCGACCGCTATTCGATGAGCTACAAATACATGATCTCACGGCTCGCCATCATGATGGGCGGCCGCGTTGCCGAGGAGTTCAAGTTCGGCAAGGAGAACATCACCTCGGGCGCCTCCTCGGACATCGAGCAGGCGACCAAACTGGCGCGCGCCATGGTCACGCGCTGGGGCTTCTCCGACAAGCTCGGCCATGTCGCCTATGGCGACAACCAGGAAGAGGTTTTCCTCGGCCATTCGGTGGCGCGCACGCAGAACGTCTCGGAAGAGACCGCGCAGATCATCGACGCCGAAGTGCGCCGGCTGATCGACGAGGCCTATGTCACGGCCAAATCCATTCTGACCAAGAAGAAGAAGGAATGGATCGCTCTGGCGCAGGGCCTGCTCGAATACGAGACGCTTTCGGGCGAAGAGATCAAGCAGCTGATCGCCGGGCAGAAGCCCGCGCGAGATTTGGGCGATGACACCCCCACAAGCCGCGGCTCGGCTGTGCCGAAGTCCGGCCGCCGCAAGAAGGGTCCCGAGCCCGAAGGCGGCATGGAGCCTCAGCCATCGAGCTGAGCTGACATCACTTGATGCAAGAAAACGCCGCGGCTCAATCCGCGGCGTTTTGCTATTCAGGGTCTCTCAAAGAGCATGCGGGACGGATGCATTTGCTTTGCCGGGGCGCACACCGTCAGTCCGGCCAGCATGTTGCTTGCCCCATCTGGCCAGCGGGATCAGGGCATTGTCCAGCTCGATGCCGAATTCGGTAATCGAGTATTCGACCCTCGGCGGCACCTCGGGAAAGATTTCGCGATGGACGATGCCGTCGGCCTCCATTTCGCGCAGCTGTTGGATCAGCATCTTTTCGCTGATGTCAGGCACCAGCCGCTTCAGCTCACCGAATCGTGCCGGCGCTTTGTGAATCTGCCAGAGCAGTAGCGCCTTCCATTTGCCGCTGATGACCTCCAGCGCCGGCCCCAATCCGCAACTATCTGGCTGTTTCTTTCCCATGTTTCATCCAATTCTGAGCAATCGGTGGGTAGCTTACATTTTTGTCGGTACTTGAGAAAAACCAAGCCGGTCCATAGCTTCAAACCAGCTCGCCGGCATCGGCGAACACCACAACATCATATCGGTACCTCGCTTCGACCTGCAAAGGCCGTCGGCGGCCGGATTTTGTCAAAAAGGGATGGATCATGACACGATACGCAAACAAGAAGGCCGTTGTCATCGGCGGGACGCACGGCATGGGGCTCGCCGTTGCCGAAACCCTGATCGAAAGCGGCGCCGAGGTCCTGGTCACCGGCCGCGACCAGCGCAACATCGAGGCCGCGCGAGCCAAGCTGCTTTCGCGAGCTCATGTCGTGCGGTCCGATATCTCAGACATGGCCGATATCGTCACGCTCGGTGCCGAAGTGGGGCAGAAGCTTGGCCAGATCGACTTCCTTCACGTCAATGCCGGGGTGGCCAATCTCGAACCCGTGGAGCGGGTCACCGAGGACAGTTACGATCGCACCTTCGACATCAACACCAAAGGCGCTTTCTTCACCGCGCAGCGCCTGCTGCCCCTCATCAGGGATGGTGGCGCCATAGTCTTCACCTCGTCGATCGCCGACGAATCCGGCACTGGTGGCATGAGCGTCTATTCCGGATCGAAGGCGGCACTGCGCGCCTTCGCCAAGGTCCTGGCCGCCGAGCTTCTGCCGCGCCGGATCCGCGTGAATGTGGTCAGCCCTGGTTTTATCGATACGCCGACGATGGGTGTGGCCGACGCCTCGGCCGAGGAGCGGGCCGCCTTCATGGCGATCGGCGACGCGGTCACGCCGATGAAGCGCCACGGCACGGTGGAGGAGGTGGCGCGCGCAGTGCTGTTCCTGGCGTTCGACGCGACCTTCACCACGGGCGCGCGGCTGACCGTGGACGGTGGCCTTGGCCAGGACCTGACCCCGACACCGGCGTAACCGCGCAACCAAACCAAGGAGAAGCAGAATGAGCGACATAACAGTAATCGGTCTCGGCGCCATGGGCACTGCGCTTGCCGAAGCCTTTCTGAACCAGGGACATGCGGTGACGGTGTGGAACCGTTCTCCGGCAAAGGCTGAGGCTTTGGCAGCCAAGGGCGCCATTGTGGCCAAGAGTGTCGAGGAAGCCGTCAGATCGAGTCCACTGATCGTGGCGTGCCTGCTTGTCTATGACACCGCTCGTGAGGTGCTCGGCCCAAGCCGAGACGCGCTGTCGGGCCGCACATTTGTCAATCTCACCAACGGCACGCCCGAGCAGGCGCGGGCGATGTCGGGCTGGGCGGTGAGCCAGGGCGCGAGCTATATCGACGGCGGCATCATGGCGGTGCCGCCGATGATCGGCGGGCCGCACGCCCTGATTCTCTACAGCGGTTCGCGCCAGGCGTTCGATGCTTGTTGGGGGCAGCTCGGAGCGCTCGGCACCAGCAAATTCCTCGGTGAGGATGCTGGCCTCGCGCCGCTCTATGATATCTCGCTTCTGAGCGGCATGTACGGCATGTTCGCGGGCGTTCTGCAGGCGTTGGCATTGACGGGCGCAGCAGGAATCCCGGCCGGCGAGTTCATGCCGCTGCTGGCTTCCTGGCTTCAGTCGATGCAAGGCCTGCTGCCGAAATGGGCGGAACAGATCGACAGTGGCGATCACACCAGCAATGTCGTTTCCAATCTGGGCATGCAGGCTGATGCTTACGTCAATCTCATCGATGCCAGCAGGTCGGCTGACGTCAGCACCGAACTCGTCTTGCCGATGCAAAGCCTGATGAAGCGCGGGGTGGCTGCCGGCCAGGCCAATGCCGATCTTACAAGCCTGGTCGCACTGCTCTCGAAACAAGGCGCTTGACGGGGCAAGACCCAAGAGAAGGCCCGCCAACCTTGCGGTTGGGGGCCGTCGATCTTCAAACGCTGCTGGTCGATCAGCTCTTCAGCTTGGCGTTGCAGAGGCTGTAACAGCCGCCGCCCTTCTGGATCCAGCGAAGGCCGTTCAACGTACCCGCGTCCTTGTTGCCGTGGTAGCCCTGCAGGCAGGTCTTCATCCGCGCCTTCGAGGGCTTCTCGGTCTTGAATTCGGCGGCGAGGGTGGTCGGGAATGTCACGCCCGTCGGCGCTACAGCGGGGGCGACCGCCGCGCTGGTTTCCTTCTGCGGCTGCGGCTCGGTTTTGACCGCATCCGCATTGGCACTCTCCGCAGCTGACGTCGCACACTTCTCTGTGCGGAAAGCTGTCCAATCCATGCCGTTCAGAGTGCCGCCCTCCTTGGCTGTGCGATAGGCCTCGCCGCATTCCTTCATCGTCAGTGCGCTTGCAGGGGCGACGCTCCAAGCAATCCATGCCGTCACAGCCAATGCCGCCAATTTCCATCTGGACATAAGACCCTCCTGGTTGACAAAAGTTTGATGTCCTTTTGTATACCATTTGTTCTTCATATGTTCAACTGGAATCTTTGCGAACCAACCATAAGTCTGCGGTGGGCAGTGTGGGCGAATAGATGATGCCAACACCTTCCGCGGTATGTAAACGCGGGCAACGCCAGGTGTCTTCGAGCGCAATAAAAAGGCCCGCGCATGCTGCGATGCGCGGGCCATTGTCTGGAGAATATGGCTACGCGATCAGCTCTTCAGCTTGGCATTGCAGAGGCTGTAGAAGCCGCCGCCCTTCTGGATCCAGCGCAGGCCATTGAGCGTGTTGGCGTCCTTGTTGGCATAATACACCTCGAGGCAGGTATGCATGCGGCCCTTGGCCGGCGTCTCGCCGGCGTATTTCTTTGAGATCGCGGCCGGGAACTTGACACCTTTGGGAGCGCTGACCGAGGGCTTCTCGGGCTCGCTGGTATAGGTCGCCTCGCTCGGAGCGGGCACGGTGTCGTCGTCATCTGCGCCGGCGCCGCATTCGGCCTTGCGGAAGTCGTTCCACTTCTTGCCGCCCAGCGTATTGGCAGACTTGGCAGCCTGGTACTTGGCGCTGCAATCGGCCATGCTCAGGCCCTTGCCGCTGCTGTCGGCAGTTGCCTTGGTGGTTGCCTTGGCGGGCGCTGCCGCGGCCGAGGCCCCGGCGGCGCATTCGGTCTTGCGGAAGTCGTTCCACTTCACGCCGTTCAGTGTGCCGGCGGCCTTTGCCGCCTGGTATTTGGTGCTGCATTCCTTGGCCGTCAGGCCCTTGGCGCCATCGTCGGTTGTGGCTGCGGCCTTGGTCGTGGCCTTGGCCGGTTCTGCCGCGGCGGATGCGCCGGCGGCGCATTCGGTCTTGCGGAAGTCGTTCCACTTTGCGCCATTGAGCGTACCGGCGGCCTTGGCAGCCTGGTACTTAGCGCTGCATTCCTTGGCCGTCAGACCCTTGGCGCCATCATCAGCGGCGGCCTTGGTCGTGTCCGTCTTGGCCGCAGCTGCCTTCTTGGCCGCCGGCTTTGCGGTCACGGTGGTGGCCGCCGCGTCGGTGCCGCACTCGGCCTTCCGATACTGATTCCAGGTCTGCCCGTTCAGCGTGCCGGCGTCCTTGGCGGCATTATACTTGGTACTACACTGGGCCATGGTCAGCGCGCTGGCGGGCGCCGCCATGAACAAGGTTGCGACGGCAAGACCCGTCAAGGTTGCAAGTCGGTGGATGAGCATGGCGTTCTCCCGTTGCTGCGCCCATAGGTTGTATCTGTGTCAATCAATAGCTCTCAACGCTAGGCTGCGCCAGATGCTAAACGGCGTTCTCCCGATAAGGTGATGGACCCTTGCGATCTGCCCCTCCAACAGTCCGGCTTACCGGCCCAATCTGCGCAGTGTGGCCCAGTGTGAATGTTATATTGCGG
Source organism: Mesorhizobium sp. M1078 (assembly GCF_040318615.1). Lineage (NCBI taxonomy): Bacteria > Pseudomonadati > Pseudomonadota > Alphaproteobacteria > Hyphomicrobiales > Phyllobacteriaceae > Mesorhizobium > Mesorhizobium sp. M1078. The sequence goes on along the minus strand of NZ_JAMYMP010000008.1, from coordinate 39,731 downwards.
CAAGACCGTGTCATGATACGCTGCCAACGCTCCGAACAGCCTGCTACAATGATTTTCTAAGAATTGGTAATATACAATCACACAATGTGATAGTCGGGCTCGGACCAATTGTGGCATTACGAGCCGGCTGAAAACCGACGGGGATTCTGGTAAGCATGGAAGGACGTTATTTTGGCACCGACGGCATTCGCGGGCGCGCCAACAAGTTTCCGATGACGGCTGAGATCGCGATGCGGGTCGGCATGGCCGCCGGCCTGTCGTTCCAGCGCGGCAGCCATCGCCACCGCGTCGTGCTCGGCAAGGACACCAGGCTGTCCGGCTACATGATCGAAAACGCCATGGTGTCCGGCCTGTGCGCGGCCGGCATGGATGTGTTCCTGCTCGGCCCGATCCCGACACCGGCAGTCGCCATGCTGGTGCGCTCGCTGCGCGCCGATATCGGCGTCATGATCTCGGCCTCGCACAACCCTTATTACGACAACGGCATCAAGCTGTTCGGTCCCGACGGGTACAAGCTCTCCGACGAGATCGAGGAGCGCATCGAGAGCATGCTCGACAAGGATATCGAACTGGCGCTCGCCGATTCCGACGGGCTCGGCCGCGCCAAGCGCGTCGACGGCGTGCATGACCGCTACATCGAATTCGCCAAGCGCACGCTGCCGCGCTCGATGTCGCTGTCGGGTCTCAGGATCGTCGTCGATTGCGCCAATGGCGCAGCCTACAAGGTGGCGCCTGCCGCACTTTGGGAACTGGGCGCCGAGGTCATTGCCATCAATGTCGATCCGAACGGTTTCAACATCAACAAGGAATGCGGCTCGACCCATCCGGCCGGCCTGCAGAAGAAGGTGCATGAAGTGCGCGCCGATATCGGCATCGCACTCGACGGCGATGCCGACCGTGTCGTCATCGTCGACGAGAACGGCGCCATCGTCGACGGTGACCAGATCATGGCGCTGATCGCCGAGTCCTGGCACCAGAGCGGGCGATTGGCCGGCGGCGGCGTCGTCTCGACGGTGATGTCCAATCTCGGCCTCGAACGCTTCCTTGGCGACATGAAGCTGCAGCTGCATCGCACCAAGGTCGGCGACCGCTATGTCGTTGAGCATATGCGCGCGCATGGGTTGAATGTCGGCGGCGAGCAGTCGGGCCACATCGTGCTGTCCGATTTCTCGACCACTGGCGACGGGCTGGTCTCGGCGCTGCAGGTGCTGGCCTGCATCAAGCGGCAGAACCGGCCGGTCAGCGAACTGTCGAAGAAATTCGAGTCGGTACCGCAGCTGCTGAAGAATGTCCGCATCGCCGGCGGCAAGCCGCTTGAGGAAGCCACGGTCAAGGCGGCGATCGAAGACGCGCGCAACCGTCTCGGCAAGGCCGGCCGCCTGGTCATCCGGCCCTCCGGCACCGAGCCGCTGATCCGCGTCATGGCCGAGGGCGACGACCCGCAGCTGGTCGAGGCCGTGGTCAACGACATCGTCGACATCATCTCGGAAACGCGCAGCGCCGCCTGATTGCGCTGCCTCCGACGGCAGGGGCGAACTGCCGGCTCAAGACTTCAAGCCCGCCTGCAGGCGGGCTTTTTGTTTCGGCCAGGGTTGGTCCCAGCGTCATGCCGGCGGAGGCCGTTTGCTAAAATGTCGAGAATTCGTGGTTAATCGACAGGGTTAAACGCCTTTTAACTTTTCCAATTCATTATCCACAACTGAGGTCAATCACATTCGGGCAAGTTGGACTTTCCCGACGGTTCTCAGGGGTGACAAACATGTTCAATACAGCAAAAAAGGCCCTCCTTGCCGCGCTGTTCGCAGGTGTGGCCGGGCCAGTATTCGCCGCCGATCTGGCGGAGCCGCCGGTGGTCGAAGAGGCGCCGGCGCCGATCGCCTACGAGCAGCCGGCCGATTTCGGCGGCTGGTACATCCGCGGCGACATCGACTATCATAAATCGGATTTGCGCGGCATCGACTATATCACCTACGGGCCGCCTCCCGGCAGCAATGTTTTCGATTCCGGCGAGCTTAAGGGCGGCTTCTCACTCGGCGCCGGCATTGGCTACAAGATCAACGATCATTTCCGTACCGACCTGACAGCCGACTATTGGTTCGCTTCGGACTTCAACGGATCAACCAACGATGGCGTTACGACATCGGTCGAAGTGTCGAAAATGAGCGCATTGCTGCTCTTGGCCAACGCCTATTACGATATCGGCACCTGGCACGGCATCACGCCTTATGTTGGCGCTGGCATCGGCGGCGCGCACGTCAAATGGGATACCGTCCACGACCCGAACACAACCGAGACCAACCCCGGGTCGAAGAATTGGCGCTTTGCCTACGCGCTCATGGCCGGCGCGTCCTATTGCCTTACGAACAGGGTGATCCTGGATGCCGGCTATCGCTACTCTCACATTGAGGGGGGCCGCATGTTCGACTTCGACGTGAGCAGTTCCGGGCCCGGCTTCGACCATGGCATCAACACACATGAGGTACGAGGCGGTCTGCGCTATCAGTTCGGCGGCAATAATGGTTGCACATCGCCGGAGCCCTACGTTCCAGAGCCGGAGCCGATCTACACCAAGTAGTCGCTTCGAAATCCAGGAATTCGCGAACCGCCCGGTCTTGCCGGGCGATTTTCGTTTGCGGATGCTTGCGCGTTTTCAACCGACCGCGTGTGCCGAAGAAATCCAATCGAAATCAATTCGGTAACGCTCCGTTATCCTTAACCCTGACTTAACCACTATGGTTAACAATGCTTGGTGAAACGGCGCTTGCGATCAAAATGACGGGCGCCAATTTCAGGAGCCGGGGACCCATGAATTTCAAATCGCTGACAGCGCCGGCGCTCGCCGCACTCGTCCTTGTGCCGCTGACGCCGGCGCAGGCCGCGGACTACGATCCGCCGATCTATGTCGATCAGGCGCCGGACTATCAACCGGTCGAGGTCGGCTCGGGCTGGTATCTGCGCGGCGACGTCTCTTATCTGGCGCAGAAGAGCTACGAGGATCAGGATTTCACCTTCGCCCCCGCGAGCTTCAGCGAGAAGCAGGATCCGGCCTTTGCCAGCATCGGCTTCGGCTACCACTTCAACGACTATCTGCGCGGCGACGTCAATCTTGGCTATCTGCCCGGCAACAACATCGGCGTCGGCTTTGACGATTCGGCGACGCCGCCGCCGGGTGGTGCGACCATCGCGTCGGCATCGCTGCAAAATTATTCCCTGTCGGGCATGGTCAATGGCTATGTCGATCTCGGCACTTATGTCGGGATCACGCCCTACCTCGGCGCCGGCATTGGGCTGGTCCGGAGCAAATACAAGCTGTCGGCGAGTTACTTCACCGACAATGTCGACCCTACGGATGATTTCGTCCGGAACGACAACAAGACCCAGTATTCCCTCGCCTACACGCTGGATGCGGGCCTGGCCTATCAGGTGACCAAGAATGTTTCTGTAGATCTCGGCTACCAGTACTTCTCCGCGCCGGATGCCGAATATGTCACGGCCGAGAGCCTGACCTCCTATCCGATCCGCAAGGGCATCAGCAATCATCAGGTCAAGCTCGGCCTGCGCTACGACCTCTGGTAGGAAGCTTGCTGTTCGGAAGCCCAACGGCGGATCTCTTCGATCCGCTGTTTGCGTTTTAGCCCACGACATGCTGATCCCGTATCGCCGGTATCCCGCCAGCGACAAAAACTTTCCTCTTGACGCCTGAGGGCTGAACGCATATCGCCGTCCGTGGGCCACCCCTCCCCAACGAGGGGCCACTATCTGGAAGGATAGACCACGATGACGACGCATACGAAGCCCGGACTCCGTCCGGCAAACCCCAATTTCTCCTCAGGTCCCTGCGCAAAACGCCCCGGCTGGTCGGTCGAGGCACTGAAGAATGCTGCGCTCGGCCGTTCCCACCGCGCCAAGATCGGCAAGACCAAGCTCGAACAGGCGATCGAGCTGACGCGCGAGATTCTCCAGGTTCCGGCCGATTACCGCATCGGCATCGTGCCGGCGTCGGACACGGGTGCTGTCGAGATGGCGCTGTGGTCGCTGCTCGGTGAACGCGGTGTCGACATGGTGGCATGGGAAAGCTTTGGCTCCGGCTGGGTCACCGACGTGGTCAAGCAGCTGAAGCTCGCCGATATCAGAAAGGTCGAGGCAGGCTATGGCGAACTGCCGGATCTCACCAAGATCGATTTCGACCGCGATGTGGTCTTCACCTGGAACGGCACGACCTCAGGCGTGCGCGTGCCGAATGGCGATTTCATCCCGGCGGATCGCAAGGGCCTGACCATCTGCGATGCCACCTCAGCGGCATTCGCGCAAAAGCTCGATTTCCAGAAGCTCGATGTCGTCACCTTCTCCTGGCAGAAAGTGCTGGGCGGCGAGGGCGCACACGGCATGCTGATCCTGTCGCCTCGCGCCGTCGAGCGACTGGAAACCTACAAGCCGGCGTGGCCGCTGCCGAAAATCTTCCGCCTGACCTCGGGCGGCAAGCTGATCGAAGGCATCTTCAAGGGCGAGACCATCAACACGCCGTCGATGCTGTGCGTCGAGGACTATCTCGATGCGCTTCATTGGGCGAAGTCGATCGGCGGTCTCGATGCGTTGATTGCCAGAGCCGATGCCAATGCCGCCGTGCTCGATGGTTTTGTCGACAAGTCGTCCTGGCTCGGCCATCTCGCGGTCGATGCGGCGACACAGTCCAACACGTCCGTGTGTCTGTCCTTCACCGACGCCGATGTCGCGGCGCTCGACGCCGACGGGCAGGCGGCTTTCGCCAAGGCGATCGTCTCTGTGCTCGACAAGGAAGGGGTCGCCTACGACATCGGCTCCTATCGTGACGCACCTTCCGGTCTGCGCATCTGGTGCGGCGCCACCGTCGAGACCTCCGATCTCGAAGCGCTGCTGCCTTGGCTCGACTGGGCCTTCGCCACGCAGAAGGCTTCGCTGAAGGCCGCAGCCTGAGATTTCGTGGTGGCCTGCGGGCCGCCCTTTCCCGACAATCCAATTCAAGGAGGCCGCCATGGCGCCCCGCGTTCTCGTCTCTGACAAACTCTCCACCACCGCCGTCCAGATATTCAAGGACCGCGGCATCGAGGTCGACTATTTGCCCGATCTCGGCAAGGACAAGGAAAAGCTGCTTGAAGTCATCGACCAGTATGATGGTCTTGCCATCCGCTCGGCGACCAAGGTCACGGAAAAACTGATCAACGCCGCGACAAGACTCAAGGTCGTCGGCCGCGCCGGCATCGGTGTCGACAATGTCGACATCCCCGCGGCGAGCCGCAAGGGCATCATCGTGATGAACACGCCTTTCGGCAATTCGATCACCACAGCCGAACATGCGGTGGCGATGATCTTTGCACTCGCACGGCAGATCCCGGAGGCCAATGCCTCGACCCATGCCGGCAAATGGGAAAAGAACCGCTTCATGGGCGTCGAGATCACCGGCAAGACGCTGGGTGTCATCGGCTGCGGCAATATCGGCTCGATCGTCGCCACGCGCGGGGTCGGCCTGAAAATGCATGTCGTCGCCTTCGACCCGTTCCTGTCGGACAAGCGCGCCGAGGAACTCGGCGTCGACAAGGTCGAGCTGGACGAGCTTTTCGCCCGCGCCGATTTCATCACGCTGCACACGCCGCTGACCGACAAGACGCGCAACATCATCGACGCGGCGGCGATCGCCAAGATGAAGAACGGCGTGCGCATCATCAATTGCGCGCGTGGCGGGCTCATCGTCGAGGCCGACCTGGTCGCGGCGCTGAAGAGCGGCAAGGTGGCGGGCGCCGGCGTCGATGTGTTCGAGGTCGAACCGGCGGAAAACAATGCGCTGTTCGGCATGGAGAATGTGGTGGCAACGCCGCATCTCGGCGCCTCGACAGCGGAAGCGCAGGAAAACGTTGCGCTGCAAGTAGCCGAGCAGATGGCCGACTATCTGATCAAGGGTGCGGTTTCGAATGCCATCAACATGCCCTCGATCACGGCCGAGGAAGCACCGCGGCTGAAGCCGTTCGTCAAGCTCGCCGAAGTGCTCGGCGCCTTTGTCGGCCAGGTCACCGAGGACCCGATCAACGAGGTCGAGATCCTGTTCGATGGCTCGACCGCGACGATGAACACGCGTGCCCTGATCAGTGCCGCGCTTGCCGGACTGATCCGGCCGCAGGTCGCCGACGTCAATATGGTGTCGGCGCCCATCATGGTGAAGGAGCGCGGCATCATCGTCGCCGAGGTCAAGCGCGACAAGTCGGGCGTGTTCGACGGCTACATCAAGCTGACGGTGAAGACCGAGCACATGACGCGCTCGATCGCCGGCACCTGCTTCTCCGACGGCAAGCCGCGCTTCATCCAGATCAAGGGCATCAATCTCGACGCCGAGGTCGGCCAGCACATGCTCTACACAACCAATGCCGATGCGCCCGGCATTATCGGCCTGCTCGGCACGGTGTGCGGCGAGAACTGCGTCAACATCGCCAACTTCCAGCTCGGCCGCAACCGGCCGGGCGGCGACGCGATCGCGCTGCTCTATCTCGACGCGCCGTTCCCGGAGAAAGTGCTGGAACAGGTCAAGGCGCACAAGTCCATCGACTCAGCCAAGCGGCTGCAGTTCGACGTCAACGCAATGTAGTTGACGGCTTGGCGGATGCGGCGGTCCTCCCCCCATCATTGGGGCGGCCGTCGCAGAGGCCGGTTCAGGTCAATTCGTCTGAGCCGTCGGAGACGCCCACGCGATGCCGATAGACCAGTTCCCAGCCCTTCCACCCTGTAAACAGCAGGATCAGAACCACGATCAGCGATAAGATAAAGCCGGTCGGGATCACAGCCGCCGCTCCAGCGACATAACGCGAGTACCAGTTATAAAGCTCGATCAGCACGACGAGAGCGTTGCCGCCGGCATGGAGCCATGCCGTCGTGAGATTGCGGATCCGAACATCGCCGAGAACATCCGTCAGGCCGGTAAGAGCGGCCAAGGCGCCCATGATCAGGCCGGCGCCGAGAAGCCAAAGCGATCCGGTGACCCACCCTGGATCGGCTGTTTGCCAGAAAATCAGATCGCAAACGAAGGTGCCGACAAAGAAGGCGATCGGAAACGGAATCAGCATTGGATGAATGGGGTGACCGGCAATGCTTGCCGTGCTGCGAGGGTTGTGGCTCATCTTGTTGCCTCCCTCCCCAGCAAACTCCGCCAGAGGTAAAATGTTCCAGGTCGGCGCGCGGCAGCAGTTATCGCGACGGCGGCGCAGCGCGGCAGCGGCCAAATGTTATCCGCGGCGGTTCGGTGCCGCCATCTTGCGCCCGCTGTATTCGGCGAGCGAAATGCCGCCCAGCACCAGGACGAGCGCCAGCGCCTGGTAGAGCTGGAATGTCTCGCCGACGATCAGCACTGACAGCAACGTGCCGAAGATCGGCACCAGATTGATGAACAGCCCGGCACGGTTGGCGCCGATCAGTTCGTTGCCCCGGATGTAAGTGATCTGCGAAATGACCGAAGCGCCGATCGCGGTATAGACGATGACCACCCAGCCGCTGATATCGGGGACGATAACCTTGCCGGCGGCGACCTCCCACAGGAAGAACGGCAGCGAGGTGATGAGGGCAGCGATCGCCAGGGACAACATCAGGCTCTGCCAGCGCATGACCGGCTTCAGCCGCAGCCCGACCGAATAACCGCTGTAGAGGACGACCGCGACCAGCATGATGGCGTCGCCGAAATTGAGTTCCAATGTGAGCAGCCGGCGCGGATCGCCGTGGCAGGCAGTCAAGATGACACCGAAGATGGTCAGCACCACGCCCGCAATCTGAGCCCAGCTCACGCGCAGGCGGAAGAAGAAGAAATTGGCAACGATGATCAAGACCGGCATCGCCGCCTGTTCGATCGAGACATTGATCGCGGTCGTGTAGTTGAGCGCGGTGTAGAAAATGGTGTTGAACAGAGTGAAGCCGCTGGCGCCAAGTGCAGCCAGCACGAACCAGTGTTTGCGCACCACCGGCCAGTCCTCCCTGATCGTGCGCCAGCCGATCGGCAGCAGGATCGCAACGGCCAGCACCCAGCGCAGGAAGACCAGCGTCATCGGCGAGACGTGATCGACCGCCAGCTTGCCGGCGACGGAATTGCCGCCCCACAACAAGGTAGTCAGCAGCAGGAACAGGTAGGCGCGTCGATGCATTGCGGGATTCCGGCCGCTTGGGGAGTTGTGTTTGCCGGCCTATTGCCCCCGCCGACGCAAGTAAATGATGTCAAAGCCGAAAATTGTTGTGCCTCAGGGCATTTTCGGCGGCAAAGAAAGGTCGCGCTTGCGAGGTCTTGACGCTATAGAGGCCTGTCGTTTCGAACCATATCCAGGCCGCCAGGGCGGCATCTCAAGGGAAAAGAAACATGGCCAATGTGGTGGTCGTCGGCTCGCAATGGGGCGACGAAGGCAAGGGCAAGATCGTCGACTGGTTGTCGGAGCGCGCCGACGTGGTCGTGCGCTTCCAGGGCGGCCACAATGCCGGCCATACGCTGGTCGTCGATGGCAAGGTCTACAAACTGTCGCTGCTGCCGTCGGGCGTGGTGCGGCAAGGCAAGCTGTCGATCATCGGCAATGGCGTCGTCTTCGACCCGCACGCCTTTGTCGCGGAAGTGGCAAAACTCAAGGCGCAAGGCGTCGAGGTCACGCCGGACCGCCTGAAAATAGCCGAAAACACGGCGCTTATCCTGTCGCTGCACCGGGAGCTGGACGGATTCCGCGAGGACGCCGCCTCCAATTCCGGGACGAAAATTGGCACGACGCGTCGTGGCATCGGCCCAGCCTATGAAGACAAGGTGGGCCGGCGCGCGGTTCGGGTGATGGATCTGGCGGATTTGGAAACGCTGCCTCTCAAGGTCGACAGGCTGCTGACGCATCACAATGCGCTGCGTCGCGGGCTTGGCCATGGCGAAGTCACGCATGAGGCGATCATGACCGAGCTGACCTCGGTCGCCGATGAGATCCTGCCCTATATGGACCGCGTCTGGAAAATCCTCGACGACAAGCGCCGCGCCGGCGAACGCATCCTGTTCGAGGGCGCGCAAGGCACGCTGCTCGACATCGACCACGGCACCTATCCGTTCGTCACCTCGTCCAACACCGTTGCCGGCCAGGCAGCCGCCGGCTCGGGGGTGGGCCCCGGCGCCATCGGCTATGTCCTGGGCATCACCAAGGCCTATACGACGCGTGTCGGCGAAGGCCCGTTCCCGACCGAGCAGAAGAACGAGATCGGCGAATTTCTCGGTACGCGTGGCCACGAATTCGGCGTCGTCACCGGGCGCAAACGCCGTTGCGGCTGGTTCGACGCCGTGCTGGTGCGCCAGGCCGTCGCCGTCAACGGTATCAAGGGCATCGCCCTGACCAAACTCGACGTGCTCGACGGGCTGGATGAGATCAAGGTCTGCACCGGCTACCGTCTCGACGGCGAAACGATCGACTATCTGCCGGCCAGCCAGGGCGCGCAGGCGCGTGTCGAGCCGGTCTACGAGACGCTCGAAGGCTGGAAAGGCACCACAGCCGGCGCGCGCAGCTGGAACGACCTTCCGGCGCAGGCCGTCAAATATGTCCGTTACATCGAGGAGCTGATCGGGGCACCCGTCGCGCTCCTTTCCACCAGCCCGGAACGGGACGACACGATACTTGTGACCGATCCGTTTCAAGACTAGTTTTCTGAAGCCTTTCCGGGCATCGCGGCCGATTTGCGGGGGCCGGCGCGGAAACAAAATACAGGTCGACTGAAGCATGGCAGATTTCGTTGCTATTCTGAAAAAGGCGCTCGACAAGCACGGCGACGAAGCGCCCGAAAAGCGTACGCGGATCTATGACAGCGTTCGTACCATGCTGGCGAAGAAGCTTGCGGAGTATTCGCCGCCGCTGGCCGCCGAAGCCATAAGCACGCAGAAGCGATCCCTGGAAGATGCCATCTCGAGCGTCGAGCGCGACTATGCCAGGGCACTGCCGGCATCCGATCCGCTGGCGGAGCTGGAGCACATCTTCTCCTCCATAGACCGCAACAAGAACCAGTCCAGTCATGTAAAGCCTTCCGCCACGCCTGCGCCGGCCTGGCAGCCGGCGAAACCCGTGCAGCCGGCGCCGACCACCAGGACAGAGCCGAGCTGGCAGAGGCCCGCTCCGACACCGCCTCCGCCTGTGGCGCGTGCAGAAACCATCGACAAGCAAGCCGCGGAGCTGGACGCCGACGACGATAGCGCCGATGTCTTTGCCAATGACGAGCAGCCGGCGGCGGACACGTTCCAACGCCTGCGCCCCGCCGAGCGCAGGCGCAGCTATGGCGGGTTGATCGCGGCTGTCGTCGCGCTTTTGGTGGTGGCCGGCGGTGGCTATGGCATCTGGCTGAACAAGGATGCCTTTGGCTCGATGCTGGGCCTCGGCGGCGACACCAAGACGGTCTCGACCGAACCGCTGGTAAAGCCGGCGCCGGCCAAGCCCGCGGCCGATGCACCCGCACCGGCTCCTGCCGGCGAGGGAACGAAGTTCACCCAGCGCCTGTCGCCCGAAGGCGGTGAGACCGATCCCGGTCCCGCGGCCGGTCAAAGCGGCATCGGCGAGGGCGAGTCCGTCGCCGCGCTGACCACGCCGCCACCCCCGGCTCCAGCGCCACCTGCGGCTCCAGCGCCTGCGACCCCGCCGGCCGGCGACGCCGCAGCCACGGGCGCGCCCGCCACGCCGGCGCCCGACGCTTCCGCCACGCCACCGGCAACGCCGCGCGCCGATGGCGTCGCTCCGCCGGCCAACGGGGCAGCACCGGCTGATGCCGCCGCCACGCCGCCCGCGGCCGGCACGCCGCCCGCTGCGCCGGCGGCCGCCGCTCCCGCGCCGACCGTTGCGGTCGGCCAGAAGGCGATCTTCTACGAGGAACGCACCTCGACCGCGCAAGGTTCGGCCGAACCCGGCAGCATCGTCTGGTCGCTGGTGCAGGAATCGCCCGGCGGCGACCTGCCGCCCGAGCCGGCGATCCGCGCCGAGGCGACCATTCCCGGCAAGGACATCCAGCTGCGCATGACCATCCGCCGCAATACCGACCAGACGCTGCCGGCCAGCCACATCATCGAGATGATCTTCCTGACGCCCGAGGGCTTTGACGGCGGTGGCGTCGACAACATCCTGCGCGTCGCCATGAAGAGTTCGGAACAGGATGCCGGCAGCCCGCTGATCGGCATTCCGGCCAAGATCGCCGACGGCTTCTTCCTGGTGGCGCTCAACGACACCAAGGCCGACGAGGACGCCAATATGACCTTGCTTCGAGGCCAGGACTGGATCGACGTGCCGGTGGTCTACAAGACCGGACGCCGGGCGCTGCTGACCATGGAAAAGGGCATTCCGGGCGAGAAGGTGTTCGACGAGGCGCTGAAGGCCTGGCAGGCCAAGACGGCAGGTTGACGGGCGGCAGTAGCGGCTGCCTTCGCTCAGAAGCCCTGGAACAGCATGTCGAGCGCGGCGACGATGTCGTCGTGATGTCTAGAAAGGTTTCCCTCTGGCATCCGCAATTCGGACGCGCTGAAGGCCGACACAAACTGTGTCACCATCACAAGATCTTTGCCGTTTATAGCGAAGGTCGGGTTCAGGCGGCGGCCAGGAAGCGGGGCAATCTCGGGCGGCATCAAAGGAACGACCACCGTCGTGCTCAGCCCTTCAAGCATATCTGACTGCACGTCGAGAAGATAACCGTCGCTCTCGGTACTCCGATAGAAATCGTAACGCGCCATCAGAACGGCCGGTGTTTAGCCAATGGCAGTCCGTTCTTTCGGACATATTCGTTGGAGCTTTCGATGGCTTCCCTGTTTTCTTCTTGCCATCGACGCGTTTTCTCCGCCGCAATCGCTTTCGCGATCCCTGCTTCGGCAGCGCGGGAGATGTTGATGCCCAACGCTTTGGCGTCCTTGATCAACTGAGAGTCAATGGACGTGTTCACAGAGGTCCGCTGAGTTTTTGGCGTCGATTGAAGCACGGAGATGCCTCCTTTCATGCGCACAACATACGCGCATAAAAGACCGCAGGCAATGCTACCCCTCCATCTCCTCACGCAGCATTTCCAGTTCCAGCCACTCTTCCTCGAGTGCGGCCAGCGTGGCGCGTTCTTTGTCGAGGGCGGCGATGGTCTTTTGGAACGAGGCCGGGTCGCGCTCGTAATAGGCGGGATCGGCAATGTTGTTTTCCAACCGCGAGATCGAGGCCATTATCGCCTCGATCTTCTTGGGCAAGGATTCCAGAGCGAATTTCTGCTTGAACGACAGTTTCTTAGACGGCCCTTTTGGCGCTGCCGGCTCGCTCTTGCCCGGCGCCGGCGCATCGCTGGCTTCGGCCTTGGCGCGCGCCTTGCGGTCGTCGAGCCGGGTGCCGCCGCGCTGCGCGAGCATGTCGGAATAGCCACCGGCATATTCGATCCAGCGGCCGCCTCCGTCCGGGGCGATGATGCTGGTGACGGTGCGGTCGAGGAAGTCGCGGTCGTGGCTGACCAGGATGACCGTGCCGGCAAAGCCGGCGACAAGTTCCTGCAACAGTTCCAGCGTCTCCATGTCGAGATCGTTGGTCGGCTCGTCGAGCACTAGAAGGTTGGCCGGCCGCGCCAGAACACGCGCCAGGAGCAGCCGCGCCCGTTCGCCGCCGGACAGCTCGCGCACCGGGGTGCGCGCCTGTTCCGGCTTGAACAGGAAATCCTTCATGTAGGACACGACATGGCGCTGCTCGCCATTGATGACGAGGTTTTCGCCGCGCCCGTCCGTGAGATACTGCGCCAGGGTCTCGGCCGGATCGACCGCCTCGCGCTTCTGGTCGAGCGTGGCGATTTCCAGATTGGTGCCGAGCCGCACCGAGCCGGCGTCGGGCTTCATCCCGCCGGTGAGCATCTTCAACAGCGTCGTCTTGCCGGCGCCGTTCGGCCCGACAAGGCCGATGCGATCGCCGCGCTGGATGCGGGTCGAGAAGCCTTTGACCACGGTGAGGTCGCCAAAGCTCTTTTCGATGTTCTTGGCCTCGATCACCAGCTTGCCGGATTCGGCGGCGTCGCTGGCCACCATGGTGGCCGAGCCCTCGGCGCCGCGATGGCCGCGAAAACGCTGGCGCATGGTCTGCAGTTCGCCCAGGCGGCGCATGTTGCGTTTGCGGCGAGCCGTCACGCCATAGCGCAGCCAATGCTCCTCGCGCACGATCTGGCGGCCCAGCTTGTGCTGTTCGCGCTCTTCCTCTTCCAGCACAAGGTCGCGCCATTCCTCGAAATGGCCAAAGCCCTTGTCGAGGCGGCGGGTCTGGCCACGGTCGAGCCAGACAGTGGCGCGCGAGACGCGTTCGAGGAAGCGTCGGTCGTGCGAGATGACGATCAGCGCCGAAGACGTCCGGACGAGCTCCTCTTCCAGCCATTCGATGACCGACAAATCGAGATGGTTGGTCGGCTCGTCAAGCAGCAGAATATCGGGTTCGGGCGCCATGACGCGGGCAAGTGCTGCGCGGCGCGCCTCGCCACCGGAGAGATCGTTGGGGTTCTCCGTGCCGGCGAGGCCGAGATGCTCCATCAGATATGTGGCGCGGTAGGGATCGTCGGCAGGCCCAAGCCCAGCCTCGACATAGGCACGCACATTGGCAAAGCCGTTCATGTCGGGCATTTGCGGGAGATAGCGCACCGTTGCCGAAGGCTGGCGGAAGACCTCGCCGTCTTGCGGCTCGATCAGACCGGCGGCAATCTTCAGGAGCGTCGACTTGCCGGAGCCGTTGCGGCCGACGAGCGCGATCTTGTCACCGGCGGACGCCGTCAGTTCGGCGCCATCGAGCAGCGGCGTGCCGCCAAAGGTCAGTCTTATCCCGTCGAGGTTGAGAAGGGGCGGGGCCATGTCAGCTTTCAGGCAAGGGGTAGGGGTGGGCGAGCAGCAGCGCGCGGCCATGGCCGAGCGCGATTTCGAGGCCGCCCCCGGTCGTGTTGGACTTGACCTCGTTCGAGATGGTCAGCGACGAGCCGAACACGACCTCGACATGGTCGAGCGGCCACTTCGCGCCGGACACGGTGAGGCCCGAAAGATCGGAAAAGCCGAGCACCGAAAACAGCGTTCCGTCGGCATAGTCGAAGCCGGCCTTGCCAGGCAGCAGAGGGGCGCCTTCCTGCGCTCCGCTGGTCAACAGCAATTTTGTGCCGGCCTCGGCCAGCCGCAGGCTGAGCGCCAGATGGAGGAAGGCGTGGTCGGCGCGCTTGCCGCCGAAAGCGCCGGCCAGCACCAGGCTGGTGGCGCCGCGTTCCAATGCCGCCGCGATCGCCAGTTCGCCATCGGTCTTGTCCTTTTCGGGAGGAAACACCTCCCGCGGCACGGCGGCGAGATCGGCAGGCAGGTCCGCCGGCACGGAATCGAAATCGCCGACCCACAGCTCCGGCATCACGCCGAGCAGGCGGGCATGATCGATGCCGGCGTCGGCGGCGATGACGCGCGTGCCCGCGACCTGGCGGTCGAGCCGCGGCGTGCGGACGAGATCGCCGCCAAGCAGGATGGTGAATGTGCTCATATCCGCTGGCCCTTACCAGCCCCGCCGACGAAACGGAAGGCCGAGCGGCACCGTCACTCTTTGTTGGAGCATGATCTTTTTCCGGAAACGGATTCCACTTTCCGGGATCATGCTCGGGCAAACTTCCACTTGCGTGGCACCTTGGCCGGGCCTATGTGTCGAAACGCTCTAACGGGGTGCCGGACGCGATCTTCGCGGACCGGCTGAGAGGCAGTCTCGCCAACCCGCTGAACCTGATCCGGTTTGTACCGGCGGAGGGATTAGACGCTTCGGACAGCCCGACGCCTCAATTCCTTTCAACACGAATGAAGGAGGCGCCGATGCGCATGTTTTTGTCCCGTCTTGTCCCAGCGCTGGGGCTTGCTGTTTCGCTACTGGCAAGCTCTGCGTCCGCGCAGGAAAAACTCACGATCTATACCTATGAGAGTTTCACTGCCGACTGGGGTCCGGGCCCCCAGGTGAAGAAGGAATTCGAAGCCGAGTGCGGCTGCAGCGTCGACTTCGTCTCGGCGGCCGACGGCGTCGCACTTCTCAACCGCGTCAAGCTGGAAGGAGCCTCGACCAAAGCAGATATCGTGCTTGGCCTCGACACCAACCTCACCGCGGAAGCCAAGGCTTCCGGCCTGTTTGTCCGACATGGCGCGGTGGCTGAAAACAACGTGCCGGGCGGCTGGAGCGACGACACTTTCGTGCCCTATGATTATGGTTATTTCGCCGTCGTCTACGACACCGAGAAGCTGAAGAACCCACCGAAGAGCCTGAAGGAACTGGTCGAGGGCGATGCCGCCGACAAGATCGTCATCCAGGATCCGAGGACGTCGACGCCGGGCCTCGGCCTGCTGCTGTGGGTCAAGTCGGTCTATGGCGACAAGGCGCCGGAAGCCTGGGCGAAACTCAAGGGCAAAGTGCTGACGGTGACGCCGGGCTGGAGCGAGGCCTACGGCCTGTTCACCAAGGGCGAGGCGCCGATGGTGCTTTCCTATACGACGTCGCCGGCCTACCACATGGTGGCCGAGAACACCGGGCGCTTCCAGGCGGCGTCGTTCGAGGAAGGCGAGTATCTGCAGGTCGAGGTCGCCGGCATCACCACCACGGGCGCGAAGAACCCGCTGGCGGCGAAGTTCCTGGCCTTCATGACCGGGCCGAAATTCCAGGATGTCATTCCGGAGACCAACTGGATGTTCCCGGCCGGGAAAACCGACAAGCCGCTCAATCCGGCTTTTGATAGGCTGGTCAAGCCGGCGAAGACCTTGCTGTTCAGCCCGGAAGAGGTCGCGGCAAATCGCAAGGCCTGGGTGGATGAATGGCTGGCGGTGATGAGCAAGTAGGAATTCAGGATGGCGCTTGAACACCCCCCTCTGGCCTGCCGGCCATCTCCCCCGCAAGGGGGGAGATCAAGCGCTCGAAAGCTTTCGTCAACCTCCAACGCGGCGAGGATGGGGCGGGGAGCGAAGCTGCTAATCTCCCCCCTTGCGGGGGAGATGTCCGGCAGGACAGAGGGGGGTGGGCGGGAACTCGACCTCCGTGAAATATTTCCGTCAGCAGCCAACATGCGATGTAGGGTTGGATAGCACGAAATGCGTGCGCACTATCCCTCTGACCCCCGCATCACGGCCGGCATTGTCGCGCTTGCGGCAATCGCGCTGCTGATCGGTGGCGCCTTCGCCGGCCTTATCCGGGAAGGCGCGCACGACCTTTCCGGCGCCGCGTCCGCCTTTGACCTCTATCTCGTGCGCGTTGTCCGCTTCACGCTCTGGCAGGCTGCGCTCTCGACTCTGCTTTCCGTCGTACCGGCGCTGTTCGTCGCCCGCGCGCTGTCGCGGCATCCGCGCTTCTTCGGACGCGGCTTCATCCTGCAGCTGTTTACTGTGCCCCTTGCCTTGCCGGCGATTGTCGCAGCGCTGGGCATACTGGCGCTCTATGGCCGCGCCGGTTATTTCGCCGCGATCGGTGGCCAGAGCTGGCCCGACATCTATGGGCTGCCAGGCATCCTCGTCGCCCACGTCTTCTTCAACCTGCCGCTGGCCACCCGGCTGTTCCTCGAAGCGCTGGGAACGGTGCCGGCCGATCAATGGCGGCTGGCGAGCCAGCTCGGCATGGGGGCGAGGCCAGCCTTCCGGCTGATCGAGTGGCCGGTGCTGCGCGCCGCGCTGCCGGGCGTCGCCGGGCTTGTCTTCATGCTTTGCATCACCTCCTTCACCATCGTGCTGATCCTCGGCGGCGGGCCGGCGGCGACGACGCTGGAAGTCGCCATCTATCAGGCGCTGCGTTTCGACTTCGATCCGGCGCGAGCGGTGACGCTGACGGTGCTGCAGATCGCGCTGACTTTTGCCGTCATGCTGGCGCTGACGCGGCTCGGCGCCAATGTGACCGGCGACGCCAATTTGCCTGTCGCGCCGCGCCGCTATCACTTGGCCGGCAAAGCAGAAACAGCGTTCAACGCCGTCCTGATCGTGCTCGCCTTGCTGTTCGTCGCCGGACCAATGGCGGCCACCGTCGCGTCCGGCCTCGACGCCGATCTCGGCCGGTTGGCGGGCGAGAGTGCCGTGCGTCAGGCGACGCTGACCAGCGCCGGTCTCGCCTTCTCGGCGGCGCTACTTTCGGTGGCGCTGTCGCTGTCGCTGATCATGGCGCGTCGGGCATTGTCGCTGCGCCGCCGGTCCAGTGCCCGTTCATTGCTCGAGCATGCCACCGACACCGGCGCCGGCTTCGTCCTCGTCGTGCCGCCCGTCGTCATCGGCGCCGGCTGGTTTCTCCTGCTGCGCACGGTCAGCGATGTCTTTGCCATCGCGCCGGTCATGGTCGTCACCGTCAATGCGGTGATGGCGATGCCCTTTGCCATCCGCGCGATGCGCCCGGCCTATGATGCGGCCAGCGAGCGCCACGAGAAGCTGTGCGCGCAGCTCGGCATTGCGGGCTGGAACCGGCTGCTTCTGGTCGACTGGCCATCGCTCCGGCGGCCGCTGGCCACCGGCTTTGCCTTCGCCGTGGCGCTGTCGCTCGGCGATCTCGGCGTCATCGCGCTGTTCGGCAGCGATTCGGTGCAGACCTTGCCCTATCTCCTGCTGGCGCGCATGGGCAGCTATCGCACGGCCGATGCTGCCGGGCTGGCTTTGCTGCTCGGGGCGGTCTGCCTTGCATTGGTGGTCGCGGCAGACTGGCTGGGACGGGGAGAGAGATCGTGACGTCCGCTGTGGAGAAAGGCACGACTGTCCGGCTGGACAAGGTCTCGTTCAGCTATGGCGAAACGTCATTCCTGTTCGATGTCGAATTCGATACATCTAAGATCACCGCCATCATGGGGGCAAGTGGTTCGGGCAAATCGACCTTGCTCAATCTGGTGGCTGGTTTCGAGACGCCGGAGTCCGGTCGTGTGCTGATCGGCGGCGCCGATGTCGGCGCCGAGCCGCCTTCGGCGCGGCCGGTATCGATGGTATTCCAGGAAAACAATCTGTTTGCTCATCTCTCGGTGGAGAAGAATGTCGGGCTCGGCCGCTCGCCATCGCTCAACCTGACCGACGCCGATCGCGCCGCAATCGCCGAGGCGCTTGACCGCGTCGGCCTGGCCGGCAAGGAAATGCGCCTGCCCCGCGAACTCTCCGGCGGCGAAAGGCAGCGCGTGGCGCTCGCCCGCGTTCTGGTGCGCGACCGGCCAGTGCTGCTGCTCGACGAGCCGTTCGCTTCGCTCGGGCCAGCACTGCGCGACGACATGCTCGACCTGGTGGCCGGCGTTCATGCCGAGCGGGCGATGACGGTGCTGTTCGTCACGCATCAGCCGGAAGACGCTCGCCGTATCGGCGAGCAGATGGTTTTTCTGGACAATGGCAGGGTTGCCGCGACGGGACCTGCCGCCGATTTTTTCGACGGCACTGGCCCTGAAGCGTTTCGGCGCTATATCGGCGCAAGTTCGGGCGGATCACGCGATATTGCCCGGAAGCGGACATAATTTACGACCAAACCGGCTACAGGTGATGTGGCGCTTGCTTGCCATGGTCCAGTCGATGTGGCTAGGTCCGCTTAGTACTGGTCCGGCACGAGCCGTGATTTGCCCCTACAGCGCCGCACCCGGCCGGATGCGTAAACGCTGTAGGTTTTTTGATGTGTGCAGGATTGCCAACGAAAACCGATTTTTCGCTGGCGCGGACCCCGGTCCAAATCATGCGCCGAGAGCTGAAGGAACGCCGTGCTGCCGACCGGCACTGACACTTTGAAACGCAGACCGCTGGTGCGCTTCCTCGCGCTGGCCGGCCTTGCCGTGGCGCTGGCCAGCTGCCAGATGTTCACGCCTCCCGAAGTGCAGGAATCCGGCTTCCAGCCTTCCGACAAGCCGATCACGGTCGACAATGTCGCCGCCAACAGCAAGCTTGCCGAACTGGCGAAGGCGCAACATCCGCGTATCCTTGCCACCTATGGCGGCGAATATTCCGATCCCAAGCTCGAGCGCATGGTGGCCAAGGTTGTCGGCAGCCTGACCGTGGTGTCGGCCAATCCGACCCAGACCTATCGCATCACCATCCTCAATTCGCCCAACGTCAACGCTTTCGCGCTGCCGGGCGGCTATCTCTACGTCACCCGCGGCCTGCTGGCGCTGGCCAATGATTCGGCCGAACTCGCCGCCGTCATCGCGCATGAGATGGGCCACGTCACCGCCAATCACGGCTTGCAGCGCCAGCAGCTCGAGGCCGAGGAAGGCCTGGCGACCAAGGTGGTCTCCGATGTGCTGGGCGACAGCCCGACCGCCAAGCAGGCATTGATCCGCGGCAAGCTGAGGCTGGCGCAGTTCTCGCGCAACCAGGAGCTGGAGGCAGACGCGATCGGCATCAAGTCGATCGGCGAGGCGGGTTACGATCCCTATGCCGCCGGGCGTTTCCTGCAGTCGATGTCGGCCTATACCGATTTCCGCTCGATCAGCGGCGCCACCGACGCCAGCCTCGACTTCCTGGCCACGCACCCCAACACGCCGCAGCGAATTGATCTGGCGCAGCGCCACGCCCGCCAGTTCGGCGCGCCAGGCATCGGCACCCGCGACCGCGATTCCTTCCTGGCCGGGATAGACGGCCTGCTCTATGGCGACACGCCGGAAGAGGGCTATGTGCGCGGCCAGACCTTCCTGCATCCGGGCCTCGGCGTTTCGTTCACGGTGCCCGACGGCTTCATCATCGACAATTCGGCGGCGGCAGTGACGGCGACCGGTCCCGGCGACATGGCGATCCGCTTCGACGGTGTGTCGATCGACAAGGATCGTGCGCTGACCGACTACATCAGAAGCGGCTGGGTGGCCGGTCTCGACGAGACCAGTGTGCGCCAGGAGACGATCGACGGCAACCAGGCGGCGACCGCGCACGCCGGCGCCGATGGCTGGCAGTTCGACATTGCGGTGATCCGCGCCGGCGGTCAGGTCTACCGGCTTTTGACAGCGGCCCCCTCGGCCAGCACGACACTCGATCCGGTGGCACGCTCGGTCAGCGGTTCGTTCCGCGTGCTCAGCCCCGCCGAGAAGGCGGCACTGAAGCCGCTGCATATCCGCGTCGTCACGGTACAGGCCGGGCAGACGATGGGCACACTTTCGGCGCAGATGGTCGGCGTCGACCGCAAGCTCGATCTGTTCCGCGTGCTCAACGCGATGTCGCCGGGCGCCTCGGTTTCGGCCGGCGACAAGGTCAAGATCGTCACGGACAGATAGCGCCGGTCTTCGTCAGAAACCCCAGCCTTCGTAGTGCTTTTTTCTGAGATAACTCAGGGCGGTACCCCTGTTCCTGGCAATCTCACGCTGCCATGAATTCGGGGTTCTGCTTGACCAGCGCGAGCTTGAGCTTTTCCATGGCGCGGGCCTCGATCTGGCGGACACGCTCCTTGGAAATACCGAGGGTCTCGCCGAGCGCCTCAAGCGTCGCACCTTCGTCTGTCAGCCGACGCTCCTCGATGATCCTGAGTTCGCGGGCATTGAGCGCGCGGAGCGCCGTCTTCAGCCACATCAGGCGCCGTTCGACGTCGATGGTGTCGCCGGCGACCTCGTCAGGCAATGGATCGTCCGAAATCAGGAAGTCCATCCGCTCGGTGGTGCCGGCCTCATCGGCGAGCGGTGCGTTGAGCGAAGAGTCAGGTGCTGAAAGCCTGGAATCCATCTTCTCGACATCGGCCTCGGAGACGCCGAGGGCTACCGAGACTTCGCGGTAGAGCGTGGCGTTGGAGATCGGCTCGGCGCCATTGGCAAGACGGGCGCGCAGGCGCCGCAGGTTGAAGAACAGCGCCTTTTGCGCCGAAGAGGTGCCGCCGCGAACGATCGACCAGTTGCGCAGGATATAGTCCTGCATCGAAGCGCGGATCCACCATGTCGCATAGGTCGAGAAGCGCACCTCGCGCTCCGGCTCGAAACGCGCGGCTGCTTCCAGCAGCCCGACATGGCCCTCCTGGACCAGATCTCCGAGCGGCAGGCCGTAATGTCGGAATTTCGAAGCCATGGAGATGACCAGCCGCATATGGGCGACGGTGATCTGATGCAGCGCCTGCTGATCCTGGTCCTCCTTCCAGCGCAAGGCGAGAACATGTTCCTCATCGCGCTCGAGGTAGGGGGCTTTCATTGCCGTGCGGACCATGGTCCGTCCTGCCGTGTCTTCGATCATGCCGCGCTCCTGCTCCCGGACATTTTCGGACGGCCTGGCGGCCGTTATCTCTGTTTGACGCAATTCCGAAGGAAACCGCTTTCCCACTTTCCTGGAATTGCTTCGGGCCTAGCGCAGCCAAGGGTTCTTGAAATGGAAACGCGGCGCCCTACAACAAGCCATGAACGTGCCACACCGGGGATTGGTTCCGCCGCCGATGGCGGTTGTTTTGTGCGGTCCGACAGGGCGCATCGACACCGCAGATCGGGACTATTGGCACCGATCCGAGCTGCTTTGAGAATCTGATTTCTGGATCGTCGTTTTTTTGAAATCTGGTTCCTTATTTTGCTGCGCTGTATCTGTCAGTTTCCGGCTCTCACAAGCGCCGGACACCGGCCAAGGACGGGATCACACAGAAATGAAATGGCTCAATTCGCTCATCGTCGCCGGAACGCTTCAGGTTCTGGCTGTTACATCAGGCCATGCCGGCGCCAATCTTGACCAGATCAAGCAGGCCGGCACCCTCAAAGTCGGCACCGAAGGCACCTATGCGCCCTTCACCTATCATGATGCTTCCGGCGCGCTGGTCGGCTTCGACGTCGAGATCGCCAAGGCGATCGGCGACAAGCTCGGCGTCAAGGTCGAGTTCCTCGAAGGCAAATGGGACGGGCTGATCGCCGGCCTCGACGCCAACCGCTACGACGCCGTGATCAACGAGGTCGGCATCACCGACGCGCGCAAGGCCAAGTACGATTTCTCCGATCCTTACATCGCCTCCAAGGCCGTGCTGATCGTGCGCGGCGACAACACCGACATCAAGACCTTCGCCGACCTCAAGGGCAAGAAGTCGGCACAGTCGTTGACATCGAATTTCGGCAAGCTCGCCGAGACCAACGGCGCCGAACTGGTCGGCACCGACGGCTTCGACCAGTCGATCCAGCTGCTGCTCACCGGCCGCGCCGACGCCACCATCAATGACAGCCTGTCTTTCCTCGACTTCAAGAAGCACAAGCCGGACGCCAATGTGAAGATCGCCGCGCAGGAAGAGAACGCCGACTATTCCGGCGTCATCGTGCGCAAGGGTGATCCGGAGCTGGTCGCGGCGATCAACAAGGCGCTGGCCGACATCAAGGCCGACGGCACCTACAAGAGGATCGCCGATACCTATTTCGGCCAGGATGTCTCGCAGTAAAGACCATCTCCCGGCGGTTTGCCGGCAATGACCAATAGCGGCGGGCCGTCTTTGACGGCTCGCCGTTTTTCGCATGATATGAGAAGCACACAATCGCACTGCCGTCACCGCGGCGGTCTGTGAAGGAGGAGCCGTTCGTGCCGCACTGGCTACACCTGATGCTGGACTCGTTGCCGACACTGCTGTGGGCGGCGTTGATCTTCACCGTACCGCTGACATTGCTATCGTTCGCACTCGGCCTGTTCGTCGGCCTGGTTGTCGCCCTGGTGCGGCTGTTCGGTCCCAAGCCTCTGGTTGCCGTGGTCCGCTTCTATGTCTGGATCTTTCGCGGCACGCCGCTTCTGGTGCAGCTGTTCCTGATCTTTTACGGCCTGCCTTCGGTCGGCATATTGCTGGACGCTTTTCCGGCGGCGCTGATTGGCTTCACCCTCAACATAGGCGCCTACAGTTCGGAAATTATCCGCGCCGTGATCGGCTCGGTGCCGAAGGGCCAGTGGGAGGCGGCCTATTCGATCGGCATGACCTGGAGCCAGGCGATGCGGCGCACCATCCTGCCGCAAGCCGGCCGCGTCGCCGTGCCGCCGCTGTCCAACACCTTCATCTCGCTGGTCAAGGATACGTCGCTGGCCGCCGCCATCACTGTGCCGGAGATGTTCCAGGCGGCGCAGCGCATCGTCGCCACCACCTATGAGCCGCTGATCCTCTATGTCGAGGCGGCGATCCTTTATCTGGCGATGAGCTCGGTGCTTTCGGCCTTGCAGACGCGGCTGGAGGAGCGGCTCAACCGCTATGGCGGCTTCCTGGAGGCGCGCTCATGATCGGCCTCACCGACATCGAAAAGCGCTTCGGCGACAATCTGGTGCTGAAGGGCGTGACGGTCACCATTGCCGAAGGCAGCGTCACCGCGCTTGTCGGCCCCTCCGGCGGCGGCAAGAGCACACTGCTGCGCTGCATCAACCTGTTGGAGATCCCGACCTCGGGCATGGTGCGCATCGGCGACGAGACGCTGGAATTCCGTCCCGGCATCAAGATCCCCAGCCGCGACATCCAGCGCCTGCGGCTGCAGACCGGCATGGTGTTCCAGAACTTCCAGCTGTTCCCGCATCGCACCGCGATCGAGAACGTCATGGAAGGCCTGGTGACGGTGCTGAAATGGCCGACGGCAAAGGCGCGCGAGCGGGCACTGGCGCTGCTCGAGAAGGTCGGCATGGCACACAAGGCGGATGATTGGCCGGCAACGCTGTCGGGCGGCCAGCAGCAGCGTGTGGCGATCGCCCGCGCCCTGGCGCCGTCGCCGAAAGTGCTGCTCTGCGACGAGCCGACCTCGGCGCTCGATCCGGAACTGGCGCAGGAAGTGGTCGACGTGCTGGGAAAGCTCGCCAGCGAAGGCACGACCATGGTGATGGCCACGCACGACCTTCGCCTTGCCTCCAAGATTGCGCAGGAGGTGGTGTTCCTCGACGCCGGCGTCATCGTCGAGAAGGGGCCGTCCGCCGTGGTGTTCTCCAACCCGGAGCGTGAACGGACGAAGCGTTTTATTGCGACGCTGAAGCAGGAGGCGGAGAAGGAAGCCGGCGGCTGAGCCTTCTACCTCCCCCTTGTGGGGAGGTCGGACGGAAGGTCCGGGTCGGGTCTGGTGCCGTCCCCCATCCTCGCTGCTTCGCAGCGACCCTGCCTGGGCGAGCCACGGGTCTCGCCCGTCCTTGGAACCCCACAAGGGGGTAAAAACAAAAACCCGGCACAAGGCCGGGTTTTTCATGAATTCGACGGTGAAAGCGATCAGGCAGCTTCTTCCTGCTCGGCTTCCTCATTGTCGGCCTTGGCGCCGCGCTTCGGGCCCTTGTTGAGGTTGACCTCGATCAGGCGCACGGCTTCGGTTTCCGACATGCGGTTGACTGCCGCGATCTCGCGCGCCATGCGGTCGAGTGCCGCCTCATAGAGCTGACGCTCGGAATAGGACTGTTCCGGCTGGTTGTCGGCACGGTAGAGGTCGCGCACGACTTCCGAGATCGAGATCAGGTCGCCCGAATTGATCTTGGCATCATATTCCTGCGCACGGCGCGACCACATGGTGCGCTTGACGCGGGCGCGGCCCTGGACGACCTTCAGCGCGCGCTCGACATAATCCTCTTCCGACAGCTTGCGCATGCCGATGGAGGTCGCCTTGGCGACCGGAACCTTCAGGCGCATCTTGTCCTTCTGGAAGTCGATGACGAACAGTTCCAGCTTGTGGCCCGCAACTTCCTGCTCGTCGATCGAGACGATCTGGCCGACGCCGTGTGCCGGATAGACGATGTACTCGCCGGTCTTGAAACCGTGGCGTGCCGAGGTGGACTTCTTCTGCGGGGTGATCGTTGCCATTACGCCCTGAACTCCTTGTTGTGGCACCGGCGGCCTGCCGGTCCGAACGCATGCGACCGGGGACACCGATCGTTAGCCGCACAACAGATGAACCCATCGGAAAAAGCCGGGACCGGCAAACCGCATACATAGCGACTGCCTGGCCCAGATCGCTCTGGTCCGATTGGGGATTTCACCTTTCAGTGATTTGGGGCGCTTGCGCCATAAATCGACGTTGTGTCACCGGCATGTTTCAACTGGTGTAGCACAAAAAGTCGGAAGAATCAAGGTTTTGCTGCAAACGCGAAGGTCGAGCGCCATCGCCGCCTGTCAAGGCAGTTAATGTATGATGCGCGTTACGCAGCGTTATGACGATCCAATAGGCCGCACTTTTTTGCTTTGCGCATCACCCTTTCCGAAATCGATTCCGATTCCAGCGTCATGTGCTCAGTCGCCTTCGCCGGGCTCGGCGGAGAAATATTTCTCGAACTTGCCGGCCTCGCCGTCGAAGCTCTTGGCATCTGCCGGAGGCTCCTTCTTGGCGGTGATGTTGGGCCATTTCTCGGCGTATTCGGTGTTGACCTGCAGCCATTTGTCGAGGCCCGGCTCGGTGTCGGGCTTGATTGCATCGGCCGGGCATTCCGGTTCGCAGACGCCGCAGTCGATGCACTCGTCGGGATGTATGACAAGCATGTTCTCGCCCTCGTAGAAGCAGTCGACCGGACAGACCTCGATGCAGTCCATGTACTTGCATTTGATGCAGTTGTCGGTCACGACATAGGTCATTGGTCGGCTCCGGGACGTCCCGTTCTTGCTAGAGCGACGTGCGTCCACTTGGACGCATAAAGTACGCTCTGACACTTTGAATCTGCGCATCGTGCCTTCCGAAAAATCGATTTCCGATTTTCGGGCCGATGCGGCGGCTTTTTTGGTGAGGTAACGCCTTTGCCTGCCGCTTGCAAGGGCAGCCATTGCAGGCGGGGCCCGCGTGTCCGGAATGAAATTCCAGACCGCCGGCATGGCGCAGACGGCCAAGGCTTCAGTCTTCGCCGAACAGCCGGTCGGTTTGCCTGCGCTCTTTCTTGGTCGGCCGGCCGCTGCCGGCGTCGCGCAGCGCCGGAATGGCATCGGCAACAGCCTCGCCTTTTGGGGCCGGCGGCGGGGACATGTCCTCGTAGAGCGTGCGCGCTTCCTCGGCCGGACCGCGCCGCACGCCGGTGCCAAGCACCTTCCAAACGAAGATGCGGCGCTCGTGCGTAATGGTCAAAACGTCGCCAGGCTTGACCAGATCGGAGGCCTGCGCTGCTTTGTCGCTATTAATGCGGACGCGTCCGGCGACAACCAGCTTGGCCGCCAGCGAGCGCGATTTTATCGCGCGCGAAAAGAACAGCCACTTGTCGATGCGCTGACGACCTTCAGCAACCATCGCAGCGAACCTGGGGCTTATTTCTTCAACTGGTCGCGCAAGGCGGCGAGCTTGGCGAAGGGCGAGTCCGGATCGAAGCGCGCCGGGCATTCCTCGCGTGGCTTGGCCTGGAAAGCCGGCTTGGCGCCTTGCGGTCCGCCTTTGCCTTCCGGCCTGCCGCCTTTCCAGTCAGGCCGGCCCTCGCGCGGACGCTCGCCTTGCGGCTTGCCGTCGCGGCGCTGTTCGCCCTCGGCCTGCGGCTTGGGCTTGAACTTCGAACGGTCGAAGCGTGGCTTGGCGGCACCGTCGCGCTGGTCGCGCCGGCCCTGATAGGCCGGCCGTTCGCCCGGTGCCGGCTGTCCGCCGGCAGCGTCGGCCGGCGCATCGGCGCGGCTAGCCTGGCCGTTACGCGGGCGATTGTCTCTGCGGTTGTCTTGCCGATGGCGCGGGCGCTGCTCGAAACGACCCTGCCGCCACAGCAAGATGGGCTTTGGCGCTTCGGCCTCGGGGACAGGCTCAGCGCTTCCACCCTCCCCCTCGTGGGGAGGGTCGGCGCGCAGCGCCGGGGTGGGGGCAGCGTCGGCGTCGGCGGTTGCACTTGCATCGTTTGCACTATCTGCTTCGTCAGCGCTGTCACCCGCGTCGCTTTGCGCCGCGACCTCCGCCATCGAGGGAGAGGTAAGGGCGTCGGCGTTTTCGGCGACGGTGGCGTCGGCAGTGTCGTCAGCTTCCGCAACAGCCGGAGCTTCTTCCGCGATTTCTATGGGAGCTTCGACCTGTTCGTCCGCGACGGGCTCCGCCGTTGCTTCCTCGATGGCTGGAGCTTCGGCGGCGGCTTCAACGGCCGCAGTTGGCTCCGAACCCTCGGGAGGCGCGCCCGGCTGAGCGTCCGCAGCAACAGCCTCCGCTGCGGCTTCGGCGACGGGCTGCTCAGCCGCAGGCTCAGCGGCGGCAACCGCATCCGGCTCCGATCCAACGGCCGGCGCTTCAGCGGCGGCTTCTCTTGCAGCGGCTTCCGCCGCCTTGGCCTGTTCGGCTTTTGCAGCCGCGTCCGCAGCCAGCTTGGCGGCAGCCGCTTCCCGCGCCGCATTGTCCTGTGCTTCCAGCCGCGCCTTGACCTCTGCCGGCGGCTTCGGCTCGGCGCGGTAGCCAAGGCCTTTCAGGATCTCTTCCATGTCGTCGGCGGTTGCGCCGAGGATGGACATCATCGGCGGCGTCACCATGAAGGACTGGCCGTCATAGGCGCCGTCCGGGCGCTGTCCCAGACCGGGCTTCCAGTTGGTCGCAGGCCGGATCAGGTCGGCCAGCCGTTCCAGAATGTCGATGCGCACGGCGCGGCGGCCGAGATTGCGGTAGCCGGCGAGCTTGTAGAAGCTCTTGTCGAAAGCCGGATCGATGACCACCGAGGTGCGGCCGGAGGCCAGCGCGTGCACCACGTCGCCAAAGCCGGGCTTGTCCTTGCCGTCGTTCTTCAGCGCCCACAAAAGCGTGATCAGTCCGGCGGGCGCCGGCTTGATCAGCGCCGGCACGAAGACGTGGTAGGCGCCGAAGCGCACACCGAGCCGGCGCAAGGCGGCGCGACCCTCCTGGTCGAGCGACTTCATTTCCTCGGCGATGTCGCGGCGGTTGATGAGGCCGAAATGCTCGACGAGCTGGAAGGCGATGCCACGGCCGATGCCGGCGATCTGCTCGGCATTCTTCAAGTCGACCAGCGGCTTCAGCAAGGATTCGATCTGGAAATTGACGAAGCGCTCGGCGCGCGCGGCGACCTTGTCGCGGGCGGGACCGGTCAACTGCTCGTCGGCCAAAAGCACCAGGCGCGGCTTCAGCGCGTCCTCGCCGGCAACCAGCGTGCCGATCGGCGCGCCGATCCAGCGCAGCGTGCCGTCGGAGCCGAGCGCAAGGTCGCCATTGGCGCAGGCGCCGAAGCGTTCGGCACGTGCCTCGAACTCGGCGGCCAGCGCTTTTTGCGCTGCCGTACGCACGGCCTTGGCGTCTTCGCCGCCGGCGCTCTGATCGGCGGTGAAGCGGAACCCTTGCAACTCGCCGACATGATGGCCTTCGACAAGGACGGTTCCGGTAGGACTGATTTCGGCTTCAGGCATTGTATTTTCTCTAAGGCGCCGCATGAGGACGGAAGTCCTGCGGTCTACAAACCGTTTCGTCAACCGCTCATGCAGCGCATCCGACAATCTGTCTTCGATTTCGCGCGTCTTTTCCCGCCAGTGTGCCTGATCGGCCAGCCAGCCCGGCCGGTTGGACACGAATGTCCAGGTGCGGATCTGCGCAATGCGGTGCGACAGCGTGTCGATGTCCCCCTCGGTCGTATCGGCGCGGCGCACCTGCTCGGCCATGTAGTTCTCGTCGACATGGCCGTGTTTGGCGAGGTCGGTGTAGATAGAAGCGATCAGGTCGGAGTGCTGGGCCGGCGCGATCTTGCGGTAGTCCGGCAACGCGCAGGCTTCCCACAGCAGCGCGACGCGCTTGGCATTGGTAGCCAGCGCGCGGATGTCCTCGTCGCGGGAGAGATGTTCGAGCGCCTGGGCATCGACCGCCGGCAGCGCCCGCGTCAGGCCTTCGACCGGCGCGTTGGTTTCGATCGAGCGCTTCAGCGCGTCGAGGCTGGCGAAGTCGAAATGCGCGGTGCGCCATTGCAGCACCTTCACCGGATCGAACTCGTGCCCCTCGATGCGCTTGACCAACTCCTCGTCCAGCGGATCGACCTGGCCGGTGACGCCGAAGGTGCCGTCGCGCAGATGGCGGCCGGCGCGGCCGGCGATCTGGCCGAGCTCGGCCGCCGTGAGATTGCGGTACTGATAGCCGTCGAATTTGCGGTTCTGGGCGAAGGCGACATGATCGAGATCAAGGTTGAGCCCCATGCCGATGGCGTCGGTGGCGACGAGATAGTCGACGTCGCCTGCCTGGAACATTGCCACCTGGGCATTGCGGGTGCGGGGCGACAGCGCGCCGAGCACGACCGCCGCTCCTCCTTGCTGGCGGCGGATCAGCTCAGCGATGGCATAGACCTCGTCGGCGGAGAAAGCGACGATCGCCGTACGCCGCGGCAGGCGGGTCAATTTCTTCGAGCCGGCATAGGCCAGGTGCGACAGGCGAGGGCGCGTCACCACCGAGACGCCTCTCAGCAGCTTTTGCAGGATGCCATGCATGGTGGCCGCGCCGAGCAGCAGCGTTTCCTGGCGGCCGCGCAGGTGCAGGATACGGTCGGTGAAGATGTGGCCGCGCTCGAGGTCGCCGGCGAGTTGCACCTCGTCGATGGCCACGAAGGCAACGTCGGTCTCGCGCGGCATGGCTTCGACGGTGCAGACCGAATATTTCGCGCCGGGCGGCTGGATTTTTTCCTCGCCGGTGATGAGCGCCACTTTGTGGGCGCCGACCTTTTCGCAGACGCGGGCATAGACCTCGCGCGCCAGAAGGCGGAGCGGCAGGCCGATAATGCCGCTCTCATGTGCCACCATGCGCTCGATGGCGAGATGGGTCTTGCCGGTGTTGGTCGGACCCAGCACGGCAGTCACGTCGCGGCCCGACAGGATCAGCGGCTCGGTGTGTTTCGGCTGGATGTTCATCGGCCTGGAGATGAGGCTTTCTGCATCGTGTTGTCGGGAGCGCGCCTCGCGTGGCGCGTATGACAGGCGACACATAGGGATTTCAGGCGCGAAGCGAAAGCGGAATGTTCCGGCCGGCAGTCCCACGGTTCGTCGTTGAGGTCTCAATTAACAGTTGGAACGAGTCTGGAACGAATCGGCGACGAATCAGTGACTCCGGCAGATTCAGCTTTTGTTCACGGCTACATGTGGATTTTGCGAGCCTGAGTCTCACCATATGCTGAATCGCGGAAACTGGCCCGATTCCTGCAAGGCGACCATTGGCGTTAACCTTTGCCGGCGGGGCATCGTCGTGATCCGATACGCCTCGGCCAACATTATGAAATTGTTGAATTTTCTTAATCGGCCTTAACCATTTGCCGGTGATTTTCGGCCTTGGTCGTTAACGTTGCGCTCAAAGCCGGAACGAATCGGCGATGAATCAGCGATGGCGGGATTTTCCTGGTTTGTTCACCCCAACATGTTGTGTTATCCACAGCTTGTCCATCGAGAATTCACAGCTTGCGAACCGGGTTTTGCACAGGGCGCCTGGAAATCGTTAATCTTTGCGTGCCGGAACGGGTCAATCGCCGCGACAGCACTCGGTGCCCGCCGGTTCAGGCCGCGTCGTGGCCTGTTGCATAACGTTGCAACACCGGTCCCACATTCCGGATGATTTCCTCATGCGACAGGGCGACGACGGGCTCAAGCCGCAACAGATATCGGCAGGTCGCCAGGCCCAGCAGCTGGCTGGCAACCAGCCCGGCGCGCCGTCCGGCGTCCGCTGGGTCGCCTATCGATGCAACCATCGGCCTCACCTGGTTGGCGAAGACGTCGCGGACCTTCTCGGCCGCGTGCTCGTTCGACGCAGCCGAGCGTAGCAGGATTATCATGCCTGGCCCGTTGGCCTGACCTTCCCAGTTTACCAGAAAGCGCCTGATCAGCGTTTCACCGATGGCGGTAGGGTCTATCCGCTGATCCGGCAGTTGGAGGTCCACGACGGCGGCCCTGGCGAACAGCTCGTCCTTGCTGTGGAAATAACGGATCACCATGGCCGGATCGATCGAGGCCTGCGCCGCAACGTCGCGGATTGAGGTGCCGTCATAGCCGTGCTCGGAGAAAAGCCGGCGTGCGGCTTCAAGGATTTGGGCTCGTGTTCGGTCCGACTTGGTCTGCTTGTTCGGCTGCTTCTCGTTCATCCAGATTCATATGCCAACAGCCGTTGACAAATGCAATCCAACTTACTAGAAGTCAACACGTGTTGATAAATGGAGACGGGGAATGCTGCCTGAGACAACGGAAGTCCTTATCATTGGCGCCGGCCCGACTGGTATGGCGCTATCAATCGCGCTGCATCAAGCTGGCGTCGATCACGTGCTGATCGACAGACTGACGCAGGGTCTGCAAACGTCGCGCGCTGGGGTCATCCATGCGCAAACGCTGGAATCACTGGAGCCGCTCGGCCTCACGCAGCGGCTGAGTGAGCTTTCCGTGAATCTCGACGATTTCGCCATCCGCGATCGGAGCCGGGTGCTGCTCAAGCTCGATTTCGGCAAGCTGCCGTCAAAGCATCCCTACCTGATGATGCTGCCGCAGAACGTGACCGAGCAGGTGTTCGCTGAACGGATCGCGGTCCTGGGTGGCGTCATTCATCGCGAGGTCGAGGCTGTGGCCGTTGCTCAAGACAGTGACGGCGCGCGCGTGACAGTGGTCGAGCAGGGCCACGAAAAACTCATCTCGGCGCGATACGTCGTCGGAGCCGACGGCATGCAGAGCCTGGTGCGCAAGTCGACCGGCATCGAGTTCGATGGCGAGGCCTATGATGGTTCGTTTGTGCTGGCCGACGTTCGCCTGGACTGGCCTGTAGGACCGGCCGAAGTGTCGCTGTTTTTCGCACCGGCGGGCCTGGTGGTGGTGGCGCCGCTGCCGGATGGCTCGTACCGCGTCGTCGCGACGATGAAGGATGCGCCGGAAAAGCCCGGCACCGCCGACATCCAGGCATTGCTCGATAGCCGCGGGCCAACCACGACAAGAGCCCGCGTGCTCGACCTGACGTGGAGTTCGCGCTTTCGCGTGCATCATCGTCTGGTCAGGGCCTATCGCAAGGACCGGCTGTTCCTGATGGGCGATGCCGCGCATGTACACAGTCCCGCGGGTGGGCAGGGCATGAATACCGGCATCATCGACGCGGTCGTGCTTGGCCAGTTGCTTGGCGATGTGGTGAACGGCATTCGCTCGGCGACGGAACTCGACCTATACGAAAAGCTGCGCCGCCCAGCGGCTCAGGAAGTGCTCGATCTTGCGGGGAAGATGACGGAGATGGCGCTTGCCCATAATCCGGCGAAGCGGTTCGTCCGCAACCTGTCGCTTTCCTTGGTGAATCTTCTGCCGTTCGTGAAGCGTCGCATTGCGCTGAAGCTGTCGGGTCTCAGTCGGGCCTCAAACGCCCGGCTGCCGGCGCCCGCAAAGGCGCCTGGCTTAATTGCCGCCAGCAAGCCTGAGGCCAAATCAGGGCTGAAGCTCGCCGCCTGACAGTTGCGACGTTCAGGCGAATCGGCGCGTTGCCGAGTGCGGCATGACGTCAGACGAAGTACTGGCCGCCATTGGCTGTAATGGTCGAACCGGTGATGAAGCCGGCGTCTTCGGAAGCGAGGAAGACGACGCAACGCGCGATCTCTTCCGGTTCGCCGAGGCGGCCGACCGGAATCTGCGGGATGATGCGTTCATGCAGCACCTTCTCGTCGATCGCCTTGACCATCTCGGTGGCGATGTAGCCGGGGCAGATGACATTGACGGTGATGCCCGCGCGCGCGCCCTCCTGCGCCAGCGCCTTCGAGAAGCCGATGTCGCCGGCCTTTGCGGCGGAATAGTTGACCTGGCCGGCCTGGCCTTTCTGGCCGTTGATGGAGGAGATGGTGATGACGCGGCCGAATTTGCGGTCGCGCATGCCGCCCCACAGCGGATGCGTCATGTTGAAGACGCCAGACAGATTGGTGTCGATGACTTCCTTCCACTGCTCGCGCGTCAGCTTGTGGAACATGGCGTCACGGGTAATGCCGGCATTGTTGACCAGCACCGAGACCGGGCCGAGATCGGCCTCGACCTGTTTGATTCCGGCGGCGCAGGCGTCGTAGTCGGCGACCGACCATTTGTAGGTCTTGATGCCGGTTTGTGTGCTGAACTTCCCCGCTGCCTCGTCATTGCCGGCATAGTTGGCGGCAACGGTGTAACCGGCATTCTTCAGGCCGATCGATATGGCGGCGCCGATGCCGCGCGATCCACCGGTGACGAGCGCTACTTTGGTCATTGAAAGTTCTTCCTCCCTTTGGTCGGAAGAAGGGAATAGGGAGTAGGGAGTAGCGAGTAGGGATCGATATCCCGCCGCGCTGCTCCTTGTTCCCCATTCACTACTCCCTATTCACTACTCACTTCTCTTTCACAGCGCTTCCACGCACAGAGCGACGCCCATGCCGCCGCCGATGCACAGCGTGGCAAGGCCCTTCTTGGCGCCGCGGCGGCGCATCTCGAAAACCAGCGTGTTGAAGACGCGGGCGCCCGACGCGCCGATCGGATGGCCGATGGCGATGGCGCCGCCATTGACGTTGACGATCGACGTATCCCAGCCCATGCCCTTGTTGACGGCGCAGGCCTGCGCGGCGAAGGCTTCATTGGCCTCGACAAGGTCGAGGTCCTTGACCGACCAGCCGGCCTTCTCGAGCGCCCGCTTCGAGGCGGGAATAGGTCCGGTGCCCATGATCGCCGGATCGACGCCGGCCGTCGCCCATGAGGCGATGCGCACCAGCGGGGTGATGCCGCGCCTTGTGGCTTCAGCCTCGCTCATCAGCAGCGCGCCGGCGGCGCCGTCATTGATGCCCGACGCGTTGGCGGCGGTCACGGTGCCGTCCTTGTCGAAAGCCGGCTTCAGCTTGGACATGGCGTCGATGGTGGCGCCGTGGCGGATGTACTCGTCCTGGTCGACGACAGTGTCGCCCTTCCTGCCCTTGATCGTGAAGGCGACGATCTCGTCCTTGAACTTGCCGGCCTTCTGCGCGGCCTCGGCCTTGTTTTGCGAGGCCAGCGCAAACTGATCCTGGTCGTCGCGGGTGATCTGGAACTGGCGGGCGACGTTCTCGGCGGTGTTGCCCATGTGGTAGCCGTTGAAGGCGTCCCACAACCCGTCCTTGATCATGGTATCGATCATCTTGTAGTCGCCCATCTTGACGCCGGCGCGCAGGTGCTCGGCGTGCGGCGACAGCGACATCGATTCCTGGCCGCCGGCGATGATCACAGTGGCGTCGCCGGCGGCGATCTGCTGCATGCCGAGCGCGATGGCGCGCAGGCCAGAGCCGCAAACCTGGTTGAGCCCCCAGGCGGTGGTCTCCTTGGGCAGGCCGGCATTGATCGACGCCTGGCGGGCGGGGTTCTGGCCCTGCGCGGCGGTCAGCACCTGGCCGAGAATGACCTCGTCGACTTCACCCGGCTCGACGCCGGCGCGCGCCAAAAGCTCCCTGATGACGACGGCGCCAAGTTCATGCGCCGGGGTGGCGGCGAAGGCGCCGTTGAAAGAGCCGACAGCCGTGCGTGCGGCGCTGGCAACGACGATTGAATTGGAAGCGGACATTTTTCTCTCCAGACTTCGAGGTGTCGTGTTCTTGGGGCCTTGTTGGGACTTTTCTTGCCCGTTCCACACCCCAAGTCAAACCGGAAATGGGCATGCCGGCCAAGCGCCGCAAGCAGGGCGTGAGCGGCCGGCGGGATCGCCCAACCTTTGCTGCGCAGCATAATTGGCCGGCCATGCAGCAATAAATGATGCCGCACTGCACAAAGCGCTTGGAATTATAGAGCTTTTGCGCATATCCTTAAAAATGGCGCAATCGTTACCGGCGGCTTACTCAGGCGCGCCGGTGTCCCGGGAGGATGCTGATGGCCGCGAAAGACGACCCTATCATTATCAAGAAATATGCCAATCGCCGGCTCTACAACACCGGCACCAGCACCTATGTCACGCTCGAGGATCTGGCCGAGATGGTCAAGAAGGGCGAGGAGTTCACCGTCCAGGACGCCAAGACCGGTGACGACATTACCCATCCGGTGCTGACGCAGATCATCTTCGAACTGGAGAACAAGGATGGGCAGAACATGCTGCCGATCCCGTTCCTGCGTCAGCTGATCGCTTTCTATGGCGACCAGATGCAGCAGATCGTGCCGAGCTTCCTCGAACAGTCGATGATGGCCTTCTCCAAGGAACAGGAGCGGTTCCGCGAGCAGATGAAGGGCGCGATCGGCAAGTCGCCGCTGGATGTGATGAAGATCGCCACGCCGATCAAGGCGCTGGAAGAGCAGACACGCCGCAACATGGAAATGTTCCAGAACGCGATGCGCCTGTTCACGCCGTTCCCGACCGCCGCCACAAATGCTGCGGCCGCGGCTGCACCCGAGCCGGCCCGCAAGGATGTCCCGGAAAAGAGCGGCGACGACCTTCAGGAACTGAAGCAACAGATCGCCGCCATGCAGCGCAAGCTTGACACCATGTCGTAAGCGACCGCTGCATGATCGAACGCCTCAGTTTGGTGAGGCGGCTTTTACGGGTCGATTTTCAGCTGCCACGGTTCCCAGATATCGTCGGGCTGGCCGTCGAGCGAGCGGCTTTGGCCGGCGAGTTGGATTTCAGCACCGTCCATTTGATGGCGGAGGCGCCAATGCTCAAAGCGTGTTGGCGAAGCTGTTCAACAAGCGCATGGCCGACCCCCATCCCGCGCGTCGCTTCAGTGACGTAGAGTTCCTTCAGCCAGACAACCGGCTTCAGGTCGTAGGTCCAGGGGATGAGGTAGTGGACGGCGATGCCGACGATCACGCCCTCTCGCTCCGCCACCAACACGCCGAACCGGGGCGATGGTCCCAGCCCGTGCTCGAGGAGGTTCGCTTCGGTGACGCGAAGCTTGTCGTCATAACCCTCGAAGACAGCTAGCGCCCGCATGAGGGCGAGCACCGCACCGACATCCTGGCGCTCGAATGGACGAATTCTAACCATGGCCTTCTGCATGCTTGCCCAGTCTTCAAGGCCGACCATTTCGCGTGGCCTCACGCGTGCAAGACACCGGGCTCCTTGCCTGAAGCGAAAGGAAGGTCCTCGTCCTGCCAACCGGTTATGCCGCCGATCATGATCTTCACGGGACGACCGAGGCTGGCCAGCTTGAAGGCCGCCTGATCCGCGCCATTGCAATGCGGTCCCGCGCAATAGACGACGAACAGCGTCTTTTCGGGCCATTGCACCATCCGCTCGGCCGATATTTCGCGGTGCGGCAGATGCAGCGCGCCCGGCACATGGCGGCTTCCATAGGCTTCCGGCGACCCGACCACATGCAGGAGAACAAAGTCCGGCTCCCCGGCACGCAGTGCGGCGGCGACGTCGGAACAGTCGGTCTCGACGGAAAGCCGGCGCAGAAAATGGTCGCGGGCGATATCCGGCGATGCCGCCGGAATGTCTGTCACGTGGCTCATCCTCGTATCTCCATTGCTGATGCGACGGAGAGATAAGACAGGAAGCAGGGCGATTGCAGCTGGCAGCTTTGCCATATATCGTCAAGATCATGCCATCCTCTGCCAATCCGCGCCCTGCCAACTCTCTTGTCGTTGCCGTTGCCTATGACGGGCTGTGCACGTTCGAGTTTGGCGTGGCGGTTGAGATCTTCGCCTTGCCCCGGCCGGAAATGGGTGAGGATTGGTACCGTTTTGCCGTTGCCGGGATCGATGGCGGTGAAATGCGCGCGCTGGGCGGCGTGCGTATTGTTGCCGACGGCGGGATCGATCTGATCGGCCAGGCCGGCACGGTGATCGTACCGGGATGGCGCGGAACGGAGGCTCCGGTGCCGCCGGCGCTGATCGAGGCGCTGCGGAAGGCGAGCGAGCGCGGCGCTCGCATTCTTTCGATCTGTTCGGGCGTGTTCGTGCTTGCGGCGGCCGGCCTGCTTGCGGGCAAAAGAGCGACGACGCACTGGCGCTACAGCGAGAAGCTGACGGAGATGTACCCCGACATCACCGTGATTCCGGACGTTTTGTACATCGATGAGGGCAATGTGCTGACATCGGCAGGCAGTGCCGCGGGCATCGACCTCTGCCTGCATCTGGTTCGGCGCGACTTCGGCACCAAGGCTGCAAACATGGTGGCGCGTCGTCTGGTCGTGCCGCCGCATCGCGACGGCGGCCAGGCGCAGTATGTCGAGAGTTCCGTTCCCGAGCCACATGAGCGCAGCCGGCTTGGACCGTTGATCGACAGGATGCGCGCCGATATTGCCGCCGACTATCCCGTCGCCATCTTGGCCGAGCTTGCCGGGATGAGCGAGCGGACATTCCTGCGCCGGTTCGCGGCCGCGACCGGTGTCACGCCGGCGCGCTGGCTGCTGTCGGAACGGCTTTCGCGGGCGCGCACGCTGCTGGAAGACACCGCCATGCCGATCGAACGGATTGCCGAGACCGCCGGCTTTGGCGCGGCAGGCACGCTGCGGCATCACTTCCGCCGGCAATTCGCCACGACGCCTGTCGCTTATCGTGCGCGGTTTGGGAGCACGGCCAGGTCGGCCTGACGCATATCACCAGAAGGCAATGCGCGGTCAGGTCATGGATCCGACATAGCGGCCACGCGGCCTGATGATGCTGCCGCTAATGATCTGTTCGACCATATGCGCGGCCCAGCCGACGCTGCGTCCAAGCGCGAATAGCTGGAACGGTGCATCGCGCGGCAAGCCAAGGCCGCGCGTCAGAGCGGCCAAGGCAAAGTCGATGTTGGGGTGCGCGCCGGTCGCCGCCATGGCGGCTTTTTGCAACTGTTGCAGTGTCTCGTCGACAGGGATGACTGCCAGAAGTGCGGTGGCACGGGGATCGCCGTCGGGATAGAGCGGATGGCCGAACGCCGGCAAGGGCCGATCATGGCCGAGCCAGCGCCGGATCGCCGCATCCGCGCCGTGGGCTGCTGCATCTTCAGCCAGTTGCATCACCGCTTCGCCGGCGCCACCGTGGCGCGGGCCGGACAGCGTTGCCAGGCCGGCCAGCAGGCATGCGGCAGGCGAGGCGCCTGTGGACGCTGCGACGCGGGCGGCGAAGGTCGATGCGTTGAGTTCATGATCGGCGAGCAGGACGAGGGCGCAGCGGATCGCTTCCGCGCCGGCATCATCCACCGACCAGCCCTGCGCCAGGCGCTTATGGACGGGCGCTGTGCCGGCTTCAGCGCCCAGCGACTGCGCCAGCGCTCCGACTGTGCGCGCGGCCTCGGTGCACAGCGAGGCGGCGCTGCGTCCTAGCGAAGGCCGCCCGTGGCCTGCAAGCATGGCAAGCTGCGCAAAGGCCGAGGCGCGGCCGACTGGATGAGGCGCTTCAGATGACGGAGCTTTGAACATCACCGGTTCAGGCGAGGCCCAGAGCACAGCAGCGGTTTCCTCCA
This sequence comes from Mesorhizobium sp. M1078, assembly GCF_040318615.1. Classification (NCBI taxonomy): domain Bacteria; kingdom Pseudomonadati; phylum Pseudomonadota; class Alphaproteobacteria; order Hyphomicrobiales; family Phyllobacteriaceae; genus Mesorhizobium; species Mesorhizobium sp. M1078. The sequence goes on along the minus strand of NZ_JAMYMP010000008.1, from coordinate 1,652 downwards.
GCGTCGCCGCTTTGGAAAGCGCAACGGCGTCTTGCCCTCGGTAGGTCAGTCGGCCGTGCAGCACAGTCGAAATCGCGGTGACAATCGAGGGTTCGCCCCAGGCGATCGCACTCTCGGCGATGGCCGAGGGACTGCGGCCGCGCGCCCGGCGGGTCGCCAATGCCGCGATGTCATCGGCGCGGTACTGGCTGCGGCGCGGGTCGCTCTCATCCGGCCGCATGCCGATGCGGCCACGGCTGACATAGGCGTAGAGCGTCTGCGGCCGGACCTTGAGCCTTTCCAGCGCCTCTTCCCGCGACAGCCATTCGGACATTTTTAGCTCACATATTGATTATATTGATCAAGATTGATCGAGGCGCAGCCCAACCCTTATCTCCCATGCAGAAAAGCTGCAAGGAGATGAGATATGGCGAACGGGCTCGATGATGTGGTGGCGGCGGAGACCGTGCTCTCCGATGTCGATGGCCTTGGCGGCCGCCTGACGATCCGCGGTCATTCGCTGCCGGAATTGGCGGGACGCTGGCGCTATGCGCAAGTGGTTCGCCTGTTGCTCGACGGCTTCTTCGACGGCCTTCCCGGCGATGCCGAACTGGCAGCGAGGCTGGGCAAGGCTCGCGTCGAGGTGTTCGAGCGGCTTGCGCCCTCGCTGCCGCTGCTCGCACCGCTTGAGATCTATAGCGCCATGCGCGCCGGCATGGCGCTGCTGCCGGATGGCGAGACGCTGACGGACGCCTTGCGGCTGATCGCGGCGCCCGCCGTGCTGACGCCGGCTCTGCTGCGGCTGGCGCGCGGCGAGCAGCCGACCGCACCTGACGCTAAGGCCGATCATGCCGCCGACATGCTGAGGATGCTCGAGGGATCCGTCCCGTCGCCGGCGCTGGCAAGGGCACTCGACACCTATCTGGTGACCGTGTGCGATCACGGCCTCAACGCCTCGACCTTTGCCACCCGCGTCGTCGCATCGACGCTGGCAGGGCTGACATCGTCGGTGCTGGCCGGGCTCGGCGCGCTCAAGGGGCCGCTGCACGGCGGCGCGCCCGGCCCGGTGATCGAGATGCTCGATGCAATCCAGGCGCATGGCGACGCGGCCGGTTGGCTGCGCGAGAAGGTCGCGCATGGCGAGCGCATCATGGGTTTCGGCCATCGTATCTACCGCGTGCGCGATCCGCGCGCCGATGTGCTGAAAGCCGTCGTGCGGCAGCTCGGCAGCGAAGGCGAAGCCGGCCGCCGCCTGGCCTTCGCCGAACAGGTCGAGCAGACGGCGCTCGAAGTGCTGCGGATCGCCAAGCCGCAGCGCTCGCTGCAGACCAATGTCGAGTTCTACACAGCGCTTGTGCTTGAGGCGGCGGGCTTTCCGCCACAGGCGTTCAGCAATGTCTTTGCCGCCGGACGTGTCGCCGGCTGGATCGCGCATGCGCGCGAACAGCAGACGACCGGGCGGCTGATCCGGCCACAGTCGCGCTATGTCGGGCCGGTGCCGAAGCTTGTTGCTTGAGGTTTTTGCGAAGAGGACCCCCACCCTAGCTGTTTGATCCCAGGCTTTGATGGTGCATACTTTTCGTCCGAATCAAAGGATGCGCTATGGGCCAGGTTCTTCATGGGAGCGCCACGACGACAGAGGCGATCCGTCGAGCGATACAGCATAGTCAAGA